>JANMTH010000258.1:0-2124 GCA_031390305.1 Thermoflexaceae bacterium | reverse complement strand
TCGGGCCTGCTCGGCGGCGGCGAACGGCGAGACTCCGCCGATGACGGCGTTGACGGGGACGACGGGCGCGGGGCCAACCGTCCGGCGTGCTGCCTCTTCTTCCCACATTCGCTCGCCGAACCAGCGGTAGAAGGGCAGGCCCGCGAGCTCTGCTTCGATGGAGATCAGAGCGGTCTCGAAGGCGAACTTTACGGCCCCGGAGACTGTCGCGGGCATGCCTTCGCGTTCGCCCCGCCAGCCCGAAGTGAGCGGCAACGCCCACGTCTCCACCTCCTCCGCCGCGGCGTGTTCGAACACGGTGGCGGCAACGGTGCGCATGGAGGGCAAGATGTCACGGACACCGCCGCCGACGAACGATGGCAGCGGCGACGCCTCGCCGAGGCCGATGACGCCGTCGGTGGTCTCGACGCGGAGGATGACGCCCTCGCGCAGGGAGAACGTGCCGTGGGCGGCGCCGAACTCCTGTTTAAGGGGGATGGCGAAGGGCCGCCAGCTGATCCGGGCGAGCTTCAGCATCGTGTGCGGCCAGTCCTCGCGGGCTGGAGTGGGAGCCCGACGGTTGGCGCCGAGAATCCGGCGACTGAGACAGTGACCCCAATGCGGCCCAGTGCCACGCCGATCCAGGTGCCAATCTCGTTCGCCAACCTACGGGCGAGGATAAGCGAACCCCGATGCAAACGCACACCATGTTCAGATTCGGGGCTGACGCTTGCGGCCGAGCCGCCGGAGCGCGTTCAATAGCGGCATGGGCCTTTACGTCGCGTACCTGAAGTTCAAAGAGGGGACGAACGTCCTCCAGGGGATTGCGGCGTTCGAGCGGCGGAAGACGTTTCAGCACCCCCACCAGGCGAACGTCATCGGCGAGTACTGGGTGAATGCGCCGCCGGACCAGCCCCAGGTCGTCCTCATCTGGGAGGCGGAGGACGAGGGCCCGGGCGACTATTACGAGGCGGCCTGGGGCGACCTCTTCGAGATCACGATCTCGGGCGCGACGCAGCCGGTGACGGACCTGCCGGAGGCGCTCCCGGAGATCCGCGCGGCTGGCGGTTTTTGAAACGCAAAGGGGCAAAGACCTCGAAGGGAAGGTTCAGGATGCGGGAAGCACGCGTTTGACACCTTCCGCGAGCCGCAGCGTGTTGAAGTTGATGATCAACCCCAATTCCGCTCCGACAGCCTTGACGTAGGAACGGAGCTGGGCGAGGTGGATGGGAAGAATGGCCTCAACCGCTTTCAGCTCGACGATCAACAACCCACCTACGAGAAGATCGAGCCGAACCTGGCCGATTGCCGTGCCCTTGTACGCGAGATCAACCGTCACCTGTCGGGCGAAGGGAATGGCACGACTAGCCAGTTCCGCAACGAGCGCGAGTTCGTACGCCGACTCCAGGAATCCAGGCCCCAGCGTTCGGTGAACCTCGATCGCCGCTCCGATGACGTCGTGGGAGAGCCGGTTGGTTTCCTGGCTCGGCTCTCCCACCACAGTCTCCTTCGCACCTCTTTGTCCCTTTGCGTTTCAAAAAGACTGTTCGGCGTTACCGGCCCTTGAAGGTGGGTTCGCGGCGTTCGGCGAAGGAGGCCAGGCCCTCCTTGAAGTCGTCGGACTGGAAGAGGGGGAGGAGCTGGAGGTAGATGTGGTCGACGGCGGCTTCGAAGGGCTCTTCCATGCCGAGGCGCATCATTCGCTTCGTCGATTGCACGCTGAGGGGGGCGTTGTTGGCGATCTGGCGGGCCATCTTCATCGTCTCGGCCATCAGGTCGTCGTGGGGGACGACCTTGTTGACGAGGCCGAGTTCGAGCGACCGCCTGGCATCGAGGACGTCGCCCATAAACGCGACTTCGGCGGCCTTTGCCCAGCCGAGAAGCCGCGGGAGGTACCAGCAGCCACCGGATTCGGGAAGGACACCGCGCTTGGCGAAGACGGCGCCCATCTTCGCGTTCTCGCTGGCGATGCGAATGTCGCAGCCGAGGGCCATGTCCATGCCATAGCCAGCGGCGGCGCCGTTGAGGGCGCAGATCATCGGTTTGTCCATCCTGTTGATGACGATCGGCGGGCTGTTGTGGAGGTCGAAGAGCTGGTAGCCGCGGCGCCCGGCGCCGACTCCACCGCCGCCCATCTGGTCCTTC
>JANMTH010000230.1:0-21705 GCA_031390305.1 Thermoflexaceae bacterium | reverse complement strand
CAAGGACCGCGAGGTCCTGGAGTGGTTCGAAGCTACGGCAACAGGCCCTGAACACCGATTGCACCACATGTCCGCAGTCGTAAACGTGTAACGCACACCGCCTTTCAGCCGTCATCACTTCTGGTGGGTCAAACCCCCAGGATGGTGTGTGTATATGAGAACAACTACGACTGCAACTAACGGAACGCGCGCAGCGGTAGCTACGCGGACAGCGTGTGTACTGGCTGACCCGCGCGTCTGGGCCCCTTCCCTGGGCGACGCGCTGGAGACGCTGGGCTTCCACGTAACCACGTGGGGCGAGCTGAACGACCTCTTTGAGGGCGCACGGCAGGAGAAGCCGAGCCTCATCGTGCTGGCGTCCGCCGAACCGACTGCGGCTGTGAGAGCCTGCCGGGTGACCCAGGACGTCCGCGAGACGCCGCTCATGGTGGTGATGCCGCGCGAAGGCGACCTGATCCCCGCGCTCGACGCCGGAGCCGACGACGCCGTTGTGGCGCGTGTGGACTCCGCTGTGTTCCTCGCCCGAGTGCGGGCGCTCCTCCGCCGCATCCAGCCGAGCGGCCCGTCCAACAGCACGCTTTCGATCCGTGACCTCGTTCTCGACTTCGAGAAGTACCAGGTGCTCCTCGAAGGCAACCAGATCGCGCTGACCCCGACCGAGTTCCGCCTCCTCGCGGTGCTCGCGCAGCAGGCCGGGCGTGTCGTTGACCCGCGGGCCCTGCTTTCCGCCGTCCACCAGCACGACTACAGTGAGCGCGATGCCCAGAACCTCGTGAAGGTGCACATCGCCAACCTCCGACGCAAGCTCAACGACTCGCGGTCCAACAACCCGTACATCCTCTGTGTGCGCGGGTTCGGTTACATGTTGGAGCGCCGTGGCCGCATCCGCCCCGGCGACCCGCTGGTCGAACTCATGGGCGACGAAGAGTAAGGATCTCGACCGAAATCAAACAGCCGCCGGTTTTCCGGCGGCTGTTTCGTTGTGCGGGTTCGGAGCGCTAGTACTTCGAGACGTTGAGGTCGTAGACGCGGCCCTCGACCAGGTAGACGACGCGCTCGCAGATGTTCGTGGAGCGGTCCGCGATGCGTTCGAGGTTGTGCGCGACCCAGATCAGGTACGTGGCACGCTGGATCGTCTTCGGGTCGTCGATCATGAACGTCAGCAGTTCGCGGTACACCTGCTCGTACAGCCCGTCCACCTCGTCGTCCATCTCGATGATCTCGCGGGCGCGGACGGCGTCACGGAGTTTGTACGCGTCCAGCGCGCCGCTGAGCATCCGGGCGGCGACTTCGGCCATGCGCGGGATGTCGATGTACGGCTTCAGCGGCGGCTCGTCCGATAGCTTCAGGGCGATCTTGGCGATCCCCTCGGCGTGGTCGGCCATGCGCTCCAGGTCTACCGTGATGTGCAGCACCGAGATGATCGTCCGCAAATCGCTGGCCAGCGGCGCCTGCAGGGAGATCAGCTCGATGCAGCGCTCCTCGCACTCGTAGCGCTTGCGGTTGATCTCCTTGTCGTTCTCGATGATGCGGCGGGCGAGCGCCACGTCGCGCAGGCGAAGGGCCTCGATGCTCTGCGTGATCGCGGTTTCCACCATGCCGGCCATGACCAGCATGTCTTCCTGGATCTCGGTCAGTTGTCGTTCGAATACTGCTCTTGTCATCTCACGCTCCCCGCTTAACCGAACCGGCCGGTGATGTAGTCTTCAGTCCGCTTCTCACGCGGGTTGGTAAAGATCTCCGTAGTGGGGCCGTATTCGACGAGCCGGCCGTTCACGCCGTGCTCCGCGGCCAGCATGAACGCCGTGTAGTCTGACACGCGCGCGGCCTGCTGCATGTTGTGCGTGACGATGATGATCGTGTAGTTCTGCACGAGCTCCCGGATCAAGTCCTCGATCTTCAGGGTGGCGATTGGGTCCAGGGCGGAACACGGTTCGTCCATCAGGATCACGTCCGGCTGCACGGCCAACGCGCGGGCGATGCAAAGGCGCTGCTGCTGGCCGCCGGAGAGGGCGAGACCGGACTTCCGGAGCTCGCCTTTGACCTCTTCCCAGAGGGCGGCGCGTCGCAAGGCACTCTCCACGATCTCGTCCATGTTGCCCTTGATCCCGTTCACCCGGGCGCCGAACGCGACGTTGTCGTAGATCGACTTCGGGAACGGGTTCGGCTTCTGGAATACCATGCCGATGCGGCGGCGCACCTCCACCGGGTCCACGCTGCGGTCATAGATGTTCGCGCCGTGGTACTCGACCCGGCCCTCGACGCGGGCGGTGGGGATGAGGTCGTTCATCCGGTTCAGGCAGCGGAGCATCGTGCTCTTGCCGCAGCCCGAGGGGCCGATCAGAGCGGTGACGCGGTTCAGCGGGATGTCCAGGTTGATTTCGCTGACCGCGTGCTTCGATCCGTACCAGACGCCGAGGTCTCGCAGCCGGAACAGCGCCGGTTCGGCCGGCGTACGGATGGCCTCTTCGGTCGGTGTCGGTTCCGGGGCGATGATGTCGGCCGCGACGGCACGGCTTGCCGGCGCCAACGTTTCGTCGAGTTCTTTCATGATTCGGTCCTTCACATCCAATTGTCGCATCGCCCGTTCCCCTTTGCCATCTAGAACCTCCGGAACCGTTCGCGGATCACGGCCGCGATGAGGTTCAAAGTCATCACTCCGGCCATCAGCGCGATAATGCCGGCGGCGGCGGCGTGACGAAAATCGAGCTGGGAGTTGATGGTATCGCCGTAAATCTGGATCGGGAGGATCGTGAAGCTCTCCCGCAACCCGTCGTAGAAAGCACTCGGGTTGACGATGTCCGCGGGGCTGGGGCCGGGATCGAACCGGATGAACGTGAAGCCGCCGATCATGATGAGGGCGGCCGTCTCGCCGGCTGCTCTGGATGTGGCGAGGATCACGCCTGTCATGATGCCGGGGATCGCGTTGGGCAGCACGTTGTGGCGCACCGCCTGCCAGCGTGTGGCGCCGAGGGCAAGTGCGCCGTCCCGGAGGCTGGGCGGGACCTGCCGGATCGCTTCCTGCGAGGCGATGACCGTCATCGGAATGATCATCAGGGCGAGGGTGAAGCCGGCGGCGAGGATGCTGCGCTCCATCTCGTAGAAGCGGACGAAGATCGTGAGGCCGAGGATGCCGTAGATGATGCTGGGCACACCGGCCAGGTTGGCGAGGTTGATCTTGACGATAGTGAGGAGACGGCTCTTCGGCGCGAACTCTTCGATCCAGATCGCGGTACCGATTGCCACGGGGAACGAGGCGAAGACGGTGACGCCGAGGATCCACAGCGACCCGACGATGCCGGGCCGGTAACCGGTGATCTCCCAGTGGCGGGAGGGGTAGTTCGAGATGATGCCCCAATCGAGGCGGGGCCAGGCCGTCTGCACCGTGTCGTAGGTCAGGACGAGCAGGATGGTGACGGGGATCGCCGTGGCGAGGAGAAACACGTACCGGGAAAAACGTGAGAAGAGCTGCCTTCGCGCGACGGCGCCACGGGCCTTGAGGATGACGGGCTGGGTGCTCATTCGTACTCCTCCCGGTAGCGCCGCACGAAGAAGTAGGCGGCGATGTTGAAGAGGAGCGTGATCAAGAACAGCATCATCCCAACGGCGAAGAGGGACTGGTAGTCGGTGGCCCCGCGCTGCGTATCGCCGAGGCCGACCTGGAGCATGAACCCGGTCATCGTTTGAACGGGTTCGAGCGGGTTGAGTGTCAGGTTAGGTGTGGAGCCGGCCGCCACGGCCACGATCATCGTCTCGCCGACCACGCGGGCGATCGCGAGCAAGATGGCTGCGATGATGCCGGACAGGGCTGCAGGGAAGACAACTCTGATCGCGACTTCGAGGCGGGTTGAGCCCAGGCCATAAGCGGCTTCCCGAAGATCGCGCGGGACGCTGGACATCGCGTCTTCCGAGATGGAGGCGATGGTGGGCAGGATCATGACGGCAAGCATGATGCTGGCGGCGAGGGCGTTGAAGACGGGCACATTGTCGTTTCCGAGCAGTGGCCTGAGGACGTCCGCGGTGACGAACGTGAGCGCGAAGTAGGCGTAGACGACGGTGGGAACGCTGGCCAACGCCTCGAGCATCGGCTTGAGGATGCGGCGGACACGTGGGTCCGCGTATTCGCTAAGATAGATCGCCGAGCCCAGGCCGAGCGGAAGAGCGATGACGAGCGACCAGAGGAGAACATTCACCGTCCCCGCCACGAGCTCCCAGATACCGTACGACTGCGACCCCGGAATGAGCGGCTGCCAGTCCGTCCCGAAGAAGAAGTCGGTGAACGGGACATCCTGAAAGAAGCGGAACGTCTCTTCGAAGAGGGTGAAGACGATCAGCGCCGTCGTGGCGAGGGAGATGAGCCCGCACGCCCAGAGCAGGCCGATGACGAGGACCTCGACGGGGCGCCGGGCGAGACTCTTCCGCATCTGCCGCTGAAGTTCGGCCGGATCGCGGAATCGGGCGGTGTCAAGCGCCACGGGCGTTCCTTTCTTCTGGGCTCTTTGGACGGCGCTGTAGTGTGATATCAGCCGCGACGGCGCGCCGCGCCAACCGCGACACTAGCCCCGATCGGTCAACGTTCGTTTAACGGAGGCCGACGCACAGCGTAGCCCAAACCGGCATTGGGTGGGAGGACGAATGGGCCCATCGCCGCCTACCGATGGGCCCATTCGAGGGGCGGCGCTCTCCGTTACTTGGGCAGGAACGGCGTGAGCTTCGCCTCGTTCTTCGCGAGCAGGTCGGCCGGGAGGTTGATGTACCCGACTTCCTTCACGAGCTTCGCCGTGTTATCGAGGTAGAACTTGACGAGGCCGAGCACCTCCGGCTTCTCCTTCAGGAACGCCTCCCGCGTGTAGATGAAGAGCGGCCGGCTGAGTGGCGCGTACGTCCCGCTCAACGCGTTTTCGTAGGTTGGAGCCACACAGCCCTTGCCGTTATCGACTTCGAGCGCCTTCAGCTTCTTCCCCGCCTCCTGGAAGTAGGCGAAGCCGAAGTAGCCGATGGAGTTCTTGTCGCCTTCGACCCCACGGGCGAGGATGTTGTCATCTTCCGAGGCGGTGCCATCGGCGCGATGGGTCGAAGCCTTATCGACTTTCGTGATCGCCTCTTCCACGAAGTAGGTGAACGTTCCCGAATCGGCGCCCGGGTAGTAGAACTTGATCGTCTCCGCGGGCCAGTCCGCGCGGACTTCGCTCCACTTCGTGACGCCGCCCTTCTTGAAGAGCATGTTCAGCTCTTTCGTCGTGACGCACTTGGCGAAGGAGTTCGAGGGATTGAGGACGACGGTCAGCGCGTCGATGCCCACCTGGAGCTCGACGATGTCGCTGATCTGGTTGGCGGCGCAGGCGTCCTTCTCCTTCTGGTTGATCGGGCGGGAGGCGTCGGCGATCTGGATCTCGCCACGGCAGAACTTCTCGAAGCCGCCGCCGGTGCCCGAGAGGCCGACGTTCACGCGGACGCCCTTCGCCGCCTTGCTGAACTCCTCGGCGACCGCCTGGGAGATGGGAAAGACCGTGGACGAGCCATCGATGCGGACCTCGCCCGAGAGTTTCGTGTAGTCGATGCCCTTCGCCGTTGGCGAGGCGGCCGCGGTTGTCGCGCCAGCGGCGGCCGTTGTCGCCGCCGCGGTTGGCGTCGTGTCGTCGTCGTCATCGCCGCCACAGGCGGCGATGATCGTTGAGAGGGCGGCGAGGGCGGCGAGGCTGAGGAACAGCGAGCGCCGCTTCAGGAATCGATTCATAGGGTTTCTTCTCTCCTCCGAGTGAGTACACCCCATGCTTGGCGAATCCGATTAACGACGCATTAACGGAGCGCGGCCGGGAGGTGCCCTCCCTCGCCAGGGGTTCCGCTCTCTGTCGCCCGTCCCGGAAGGGCACTTTCGGCCGCGTTTTACGGGCCGTTTGCCAACGGTGCGGCCGCCGGTTACGGGGCTGCCCGACAATCTACGGGGAACGGGTGGCGCGGTGGCCTTCGCCGCTCGGACAGCCTCTTACCCGCCGGGGCCCTTCGCTCCGCTCATCACGCGCCGGGCAAGCGCGGGTGGCAGGCGAAGGGCCCCCGGCGCATACTGAAACTACCGCGGAGTGGGCTCCGCCCGATTGGCGATATGGCGCAAAAGATCCTCGTAGTCGATGACGAACAGAATATCCGCGACCTCGCGTCGCTCTACCTCCAGAAGGAAGGCTACACCGTCGAAACGGCGGAGAACGGCCGCGACGCGGTCACCCGCTTCGGCGAAGTCCAGCCCGCGCTGGTGATCCTGGACGTGATGATGCCCGGCATCGATGGCTTCGAAGTTTGCCGCGAACTCCGCCGTCAGCACGATGTACCGATTCTCATGCTCACCGCGCGAAACGACGACATCGACAAGATCGTGGGCCTCGAACTCGGCGCCGACGACTACATGACGAAGCCGTTCAACCCGCGGGAGATGGTAGCGCGCGTAAAAGCGATCCTCCGCCGCTTCGAAGGCGGGCGGAAGCCACAGAACGCGATGACGGTCGCGAACCTTTCCGTGGATAAGGCACGGCGCGAAGCCCGTATCGACGACGATCTGATCGTTCTGCGCACCAAGGAGTTCGACCTGCTCATCGCCTTCGTCGAAAATCCGGGTATCGCCCTCACTCGCGAACAGCTCCTGGAAGGCGTCTGGGGCTACGACTATGCGGGCGAAACGCGAACCGTCGATGTCCACGTGCAGCACCTTCGCGCCAAGCTCGCGGGCGCCAGCGTCGCGATCGAGACCTTGCGCGGCGTCGGTTACAAGCTGGTCGAGGCCCAAGGGCAGTCCTAACGCGGTAAGGTGGCGGGAATGGGTTCGCTCCAGGTCCGGCTCTTCCTGACGTACCTCGTGATCATCGGCGTCACCCTCGGCCTTACGGCGCTCAGCCTCTTCCTCTTGCTTGGCGGATACCGCGAGCAGATCTCCTACGGCAACCTGGAAGATATCGGCAGCGTGATCGACGAGCTGGCGGAAAGCTCGATAGAGAACGCGGTGAGGCGCGGCGAGGCGGAGCCGCGGGGAGGCGACCTCCTCGGCCTCCTCCGCAACTTCCTCGTCGCCAGGCAGGCGGGCAGCTCCACCCCGCCCGATACGTCGGTCGCGGTGATCGGCCGCGATGGCCGCGTCCTCCCCGGGTTGTACGCCAGTTCGTGGACGCTGGAGAACGCCGCTGTCGATGGCTTGAGCCTTCCGCTCACCTCGGAAAGCGGCGACGGGCGCCCGCAACGCTGCCACATCAAGCCCACGGAAGGCGGCAACCTCCTCTGCGTGAGCACGCCTCTCTCCCAAAAGGTCCTCGACGCGTTCCCAGGAACGGATGCGGCCGCGATCATCGTCGCCGAGCCCGCCGCCGGGGTTGGCGAGGTCCTGGGCGACCTTGCGCCACGGCTTGTCTCGGCCGGGCTGATCGGCGTGGCCGCCGCCCTCGTCCTCGGCTTCCTCCTCTCCCAGAGTGTCGCCGCGCCGCTCCGAAACATCGCCATCGGCGCGCGAAACGTGGCGCGGGGGAACTATGGCCAACGTGTGGCGGCCACGGGCCCGCGTGAAGTGCGCGACCTTGCCGCGAACTTCAACCGGATGACGGAGGAGGTCCAGCGCTCGCAACAGACGCTCCGCGACTTCCTGATGAACATCTCCCACGAACTGAAGACCCCCCTCACCTCGATTCGCGGGTTCAGCCAGGCGGTCCTCGATGGCACGATCGACGACAAACAGGGCATCGATCGGTCGGCCAAGATCATCAACGGCGAGGCCTCACGCGTGCTCCGTCTGGTCGAAGAGCTGCTCGACCTTTCGCGCATCGAAAGCCGCCAGGTGACGATGCGCCAGGACGACGTGGACGTGAAAGAACTCTTCGGCTACGTCGCCGAAGTATTCGCCTTGCGAGCCGAGGAGAACGGCGTACGGGTGGAGGTGGAGCCGAACAGCACTGGCCGGGTGCGCGGCGATTTCGACCGCCTGGAACAGGTCTTCAACAACCTCCTGGACAACGCCCTTCGCCACACCCCGGCGGGCGGCACGGTGAAGCTGAACGCCCGCGATGTCCAGCAAGGATTCATCCAGGTGACCGTCAGCGATACGGGACCGGGCATCCCCGCCGGTGACCTGCCCCACCTCTTCGAGCGCTTCTACAGGGGCAACGAGGGAGGCGGCGGGAAGGGGTACGGCCTCGGGCTCGCCATCACCCGCGAGATCGTCCGCTCCCACGGCGGCGACATCTGGGCGACGAGCGACCCGGGCCGGGGCACCGCCTTCGTCTTCACTCTGCCATCCACGGCGCAGCGCCTGCCCGCGGCGGGCAAACGGAAGCGGCGGCGGCGCGGCGCGCGGCCAACGCCACAGGGCAGCACGGGCCAGACGTAGGCGGGCGCAAAGCCGCCCGCGCGGCGTGGTGGTACATTCGGCGGGGAGGGAAAAGAGCACACGCCGCAATCAGCGGTCGCCGGCCGCCGGGTGTTAGCCGGCGCGGGCGCGGGCCGCACGGATCCGGTGCAACGAACGGTCTCGCCCAAGGATGGCGAGCGAATCGAACAGGGGCAGGCCCTGCGCGCGCCCTTCGACGGCCACGTACAGCACGGGGATGAACTTGCGCAGCTTCTGGCCGAGCGTGCCTTCCAGGCTACGGATCGCGAGTTCGATCGCTCCCGTCTCCCAGGCGGCCGCCGGTACGTCGTCCAGCGCCATCAGGGCGGCGTCGAGGACGCGCACCGCCTCCTCGCGGCTGCTCACCTTCTCCGTGAGCTGGTCGATCGTGAACTCCGGGGCGTCGGCGCCGAAAAAGAACTCGATCGCCGGGCCGATCTCGCCGAGGACCGCCGTTCGTTCACGCAGAAGCGGCGCGACGGCGGCGAGCGTCGCCGGGTCGGCGGCCGTCCGCAGGTGTTCCGGCAGCGTGCGCCGCGCCCAGTCGTCCACCGTCCGCAGCCATTCGTGCGCGTGAAGCTCACGAATGTACTGACCGTTCAAGAAGTTCAAGCGCTCGAGGTCGAACAGGGCCGGGTTGGGGACGACGCGTTCGAGGGCGAAGTTCGTGAGCAGCGTCTGGCGCGAGATGATCGTCGTGTGGTCGTCGAGCGACCAGCCAAGGAGGACGAGGAAGTTGAGCATCGCGTCGGGGAGGTACCCCTTGCGGGCGTAGTCGAGCAGGGCGGTGTCGCCGGTCCGCTTGCTCAGCTTCTTGCGGTCGGGGCCGACGATCAGCGGGAGGTGCGCGAACTTCGTCGGCTCGTAGCCCATCGCTTCGTAGATTTGGAGGTGCTTGGGTGCGCTGGAGATCCACTCCTCGCCGCGAATCGCGTGCGTGATCCCCATCTCCGTGTCATCGACGATGAGGGCGAGGTGGTAGGTCGGGAAGCCATCGGACTTGAGGGCGACGAAGTCGTCCTGGAGGGCGTTCTCGAAGACCACTTGTCCGCGGATGATGTCGTTGAGGACAGTCTGGCCCTCGCGCTTCATCTTGAAGCGGACGACGAAGGATTCGGTCTGGGAGCGCCGCTCGCTCTCGGCTTCCGTGACATCGCGGCAAAGGCCGTCGTAGCCGGGGGGCTTCTTCGCCGCCGCCTGGGCAGCGCGCATCGCGTCCAGCCGCTCCGCCGTGCAGAAACAGCGATACGCCCTGCCTCGGGAGATGAGCGTGTTCGCGGCGGCCTGGTACATCTCGAGCCGCTGGGACTGCACGTACGGCGCGTGCGGCCCTCCGATGTCCGGCCCTTCGTCCCATTCGATCCCCAGCCAGCGCAGACTTTCGTAGATCGCTTCGAGCGAACCGGGCACGAGACGGTTCTGGTCGGTGTCCTCGATTCGCACGAGGAACTGCCCCCCGTGGACGCGCGCGAACGCCCAGGCGAAGACCGCCGTACGGATGTTCCCGACGTGAGGGTCGCCGGTAGGGCTGGGGGCGTAGCGGGTTCTCACGGTCATCAGTTCGCGCCAGGTACGGGGAGTGGATCGGCCAGTGTCCGCATCGCCGTGGCGGGGCTGGCATACTGCGAGGCTAGCGAATCCAGCCCCATCAGGCGAACCTCGGCCGCCATATCGTCCGGGAGGGAGGCGGTCACTTCGAGCGTGCCCCCGGCCGGGTGGGGAACGGCGAGCTTCCAGGCATGAAGCAACTGACGTCCGTCGCCGGCCTTCCCGTAGATGCGGTCGAACCGCACGGCGACGCTGATCGCCGCGAGATGGACGCGAATCTGATGGGTGCGCCCGGTGTAGAGCCGGATGCTGAGGAAGGACTGGGCGCGGTGCTCACCGAGCACTTCGTAGTCGGTCCTGGCCTCGCGGCCGTTCCGCGTGATCGCCATCTTCGTCCGGTCTCCGGGATGACGGGCGATCTTCGCCTCTATCCGGGCGCGCGGCTTGTGGGGCACGCCATCGCAGACGGCGAGATAGTTCTTCACCGTCTCCCGCTGTTCGAAGGAACGGCTCAGGGCCGCCTGGGCGGCGGGAGTCTTGGCCAGCACCATTACGCCCGTAGTGTCCTTGTCCAGGCGGTGGACGATGCCGGGACGGTCCGCGTCGAAGGCGGCGGCCTCGGCCGGGTAGCGCGCCAGGAACCAGCTGGCGACGCTCGGGCCAGTGTCACCGGCCGCACCGTGGGCAGCCAGGCCAGCCGGCTTATCGATCGCCACGACCCATTCGTCCTCGTACAGCACCGGCAAGTCGAAGGCAGGGGCAAGAGGTTCGTGAGCAGTATCGGGGATGGTGACGGCCACGGTGTCGCCCGCTTCGACGTGGACGGACTTGCGCACCGGTTCATCGTTCAAGAGCACATGGCCCCCGGCGATGAGACGTTGGAGGCGGGCGCGGCTCAGGTCGCCGTAGGCCGCCGCAAGGACAGCGTCGATGCGGCCGTATTCGGTGACGACTAGCTCTCTGGTTTCGATGAGTCCTCACCCGGATCCCGGAGCATCCCCCAGATGAGGAGGAGCACGCCGATGGTTATGGCCGAATCCGCCGCGTTGAACGCCGGGAAATTCGGCCACTTGATGAAATCGACCACTTCACCGGTGCGAACACGGTCGATGAGGTTGCCGATAGCGCCGCCCAGCATGAGAGCGAGGCCAACGCGCATGAGCGGGTGGGCGAAGCCCGGGTTGAAGAGGTAGATCAGGATCGCGGCCATCCCGATGATGCTCGTCACGGCGAGGAGCGGGCCAGCATCCTGGAACATGCCGAAGGCGGCGCCCGTGTTCAGCACGTGGACGATTCGGACGACACCGAAGTCCAGCACGGAGTCCCCGCGGTCCACCGTCATGCGGATGATCCACTTCGTGAACTGATCGAGGCCAACGACCGCCGCCGCAAGGGCCAGGAACCAGAGGTCCCTCGGCCTGGCCGCAAAGCGGAGGCGAGGTGAAGGCCGGGCGCGCTTGGCGGAAGCGTCTTCCATCCACCCATCCTACGGCAGGGTGCGGTCTCACGGGAGTAAGCCCCTGGTGGGTCGCACACCGTCCGCCTTTACCTCGCACGCTGAAACGTCAGCGGCTACGCTGAGACTACGTTCCCATGAAGCTGTTCAGGAGAGACCCGATGGCTCAAACCGCTACCGCCGAACTGCGCCCCGATGGGAAGCTTCGGCTTCCACCCGGCCAGCATCTCACGACCGGATGGCCGGTGCTGCACTACGGCAGTATCCCCCGCATCGACCTCGATTCGTGGAAGCTCCACACCTGGGGGCTGGTGGAAGAAGAGAAGAACTTCAGTTGGGACGAGTTCAACGCCCTCGGCCAGACCAGGGACATCAGCGATATCCACTGCGTGACGACGTGGAGCAAGTACGACAACGAGTGGGAGGGCATCCCCTTCGCCGCCTTCATCGAAGCCATCGGCGTGAAGCCCGAGGCCAAGTACGTGATGATCCACAGCTACGGTGGCTACACGACGAACGTCCCCCTGGTGGACCTGATGCGGCCCGATGTGCTCTTCGCCCATAGCCACAACGGCAAGCCGCTGGAGAAGGAGCATGGTTGGCCGCTGCGCCTTATCGTGCCCCACCTTTACTTCTGGAAGAGCGCCAAGTGGATCGGCGGGATGCAGTTCCTGGACCGCGATCGCGCCGGCTTCTGGGAAACCTATGGCTATCACATCTACGGCGACCCCTGGGCCGAAGAGCGCTATAGCTGAGGCTGGCCGCACCCTCAGGCCATCGCCTCATCGGCCGCGACCTCGCAGAACGCGAAGACGACCTCACATTCCCAGGACCTTGGCGCGGATTGGCGCTCCACCGGAAGGCATCACGCCGGTATCGTGACGCTCACAGGCCAACGGGCGCCCCTGGCGTCGTGGCCGAATCGTACGGACGTCTTGCCCGCGGATTGTCCCAGTCCCAAATGGTGGACCGCTTCGAGTTCCTCGTGAAATGACAGCGGCCCTCGCAAGGAGTGATCCAGTCATGGCCAAGGAAGTCATCCGCCCCAACGGCATGCTCAACTCGCCCGGCTACTCCCACGCTGTGATGAAGGCGGGAACGCCGGTGTTCATCTCGGGCCAGGTTGCCCAGGACACCGCCGGGAAGATCGTTGGTGAGGGCGACATCGAAGCCCAGGTCCGCCAGGTCTTCCTCAACCTCCGCACGGTCGTGAACGCCTGCGGCGGCTCGATGGAGGACATCGTGAAGATCAACGTCTACGTGACGGACCTGTCGTACCGCCCGGCGGTAGCCGCCGCACGGATGACGCACTTCCGGCCGGGTTTCATGCCAGCGAGCACGTTCGTCGTCGTCTCGTCGCTCGCGGACCCGCGGTTCTTCGTGGAGATCGAAGCCGTGGCGATGGTCGAGTAGCGCTAGACGCGCACGGCGTTGAGCGATTCGAGCGCCCGTGCGGCGAGGCGGCAAAGCTCCTCCCAGGCGGGGTCGGAGCGAAGCGCCTGAGGCTCCCATGCGCCGCCGTGCTGACTCATCTCGTGTATGTGTTCCGCCACCAGGCCAATCTCGGCGACAGCGTCGGGTCCGACGTCGCCATACGCCACAAGTGCCGCAGCCGCACCCTGAACGTCGTCGAACGTGAGCACCAACTCATCGAGAGAAGGCCAGGTTCCGTCTTCACGCAACCATCGTTCCTGTGCGGCGGGATCCTGCGCGAGCCGCCGGATCGCGTCGAGGAGGCTAGCCATGAGCACGTCAAGACCCATGGTCACATCTTAGCATTCCGGAGCTAGTTCCTCGCACTCTTCCCCCGCTCTGGGCTTGAAACCCGCCAGTAGGCGTCGGGGCCATGGTGGCCACCGCCGGGGTGCCATCGAATCATGCGGTGGGTCAAAGCTCCTTGCCCGTCGTATTGACGCAGCACCCAGCCACCGCCCATAGCACTGCCCTCGCGAAGTGCCTCAACCCGCCAGCCAGTGGGAACGCCAATCGCTGCCACCAGCTGCTCAGGAAGCAGTCCGGTTAGGAGCGCTGGGTCCGCCAGGATGTCGTCAATTCGCAAACATCACGACCTGTCCGCCAGCAGCTCGCGCGCCGTCGCGCGCGTCGCCTCGCTGATGGCGCCGAGCATCGCCGCCAGTTCGTCAACGCGGCCCTCGCCTTCGACGGTCTGGACTTCGGACCAGGTGCGCTCACCATCCGACTGCTTGCGGACCACGAAGTGGCGCGTGCCGTGGGCGGCCACCTGGGGCAGGTGGGTGACGCAGAGCACCTGGTGCCGTACCGCCAGCCGTGCCAGGGCCTCGCCGACGAGACCACCGGCCCGACCGCCGACACCTTCATCGACCTCGTCGAAGACGGCCAGGCGTGGCGTAGCCGCGGCGCCAAGAACCGTCGTCAGCGCCAGGAGAAAGCGCGAAGTCTCGCCTCCGCTCGCCACGGTTGAAAGCGGCCGGGGTGTTTCGCCGGGGTTGAACGAGGCCAGAAACTCCACACGGTCGATGCCGCTCTCCGTGAAGGCACGGGGAATCGGCAGGCCCTCACCGCCGGCGTCGCGCTCGGTGAGGACCACCTCGTAGTCGGGGAGGTCCACTGCCACGCCGTCAGCCGCGTCCTCGCAGGAGAAGCCGACGGAGAGCGCCGCGCCGCCCATACCGAGCCCCGCCAGCTCGGCCGAGATCGCGCGGACGAGGTCCCCCGCCCGCGCCCGCCGATGCAGCGAGAGCGTCCGGGCGCGCTGCCCCAGGGCCTCGAGCAGCGCCTCCTCCCTCGCCGTCAACGCCTCGACGGAGGCCTCCGAGGAGGTAAGCCGTTCCAACCGTTCGGCCGCCGTGCGGCCATACGCGATCACCTCAGCGATCGAGTCGCCGTACTTACGGCGCAGGCGGGCGAGCAGGTCGAGGCGCTCTTCAACCGCCTGCAGCCGTTCGGGGTCCTCCTCCAGCGTCTCGCGATAGCGGCGGAGTGCTCGCGAAAGGTCGGCGCCAGCCGCTTCCAGGACGGAGCCGAGAGCGGACACGTCAGCGGCCGAGGGGTCTCGCGCGGTAAGGTCCGCGACGGCGCGGACAGCCTCCCCAAATGGGGCGGCATCGAGCGCGTCCAACGCTCGCGCGGTCTCCTCGTTCAGCCGCGAAATGCTGGAAAGGCGAAGCTGTTCCTGGCGCAGATCCTCGTCCTCACCGGCTTCCGCCGCTGACGCCTCGATCTCCTCGACCTCGAACCGGAGCTGGGCCAGCAGCCGCTCGCGTTCGCGTGCGTCCGTCGCCAGGGCGCGGAGCGAGCGGCGCGTCTCCCGCAGCTCGCGGACGGCGCCCGCGAGCTGTTCGCGCTCGGCCTGGAGGCCGGCGAACTCATCGAGCACGCGCAACTGCACGGCAGGCTTGAGGATGGCGAGCTGTTCGGACTGTCCGTGGATATCTACAGCTTCGGCGGCGAGCGCCTGGAGCTGTTCCAAGGTCGCCGTCTGGCCGTCAATCCGGGCCGACGATCGCCCGTTCAGCGTGATCCCGCGTTCCACGGTTATCTGCCCTTCGCTGGTCCGGAGGATAGCTTCGACGGTCGCGTGATCCGCGCCGGTAGCGATCACTTCGCGGCCCCGGCGCGCGCCGAAGACGAAGGCGAGGGCATCGACGACAAGCGACTTCCCCGCGCCGGTTTCGCCCGTGAACACGTTCAGGCCCGGCCCCGGTTCCATGACAACGGAACGGGCGAGGGCGAAGCCAGTGATGGTGAGCCGCTCAAGCACGCCTGTTCATGCTGCTCGAAAGCTGGATATCGAGCTTCTCCGCGAGGTCGCCATAGAACGACTCCGGACCGCGGAAGCGGACGAAGCGCGAGACGTGCTCGCTCATCCGCACGCTCACCAGCGTCCCGCTGGCCATCGCGATGTCTTCCTGGCCATCGACACTAACCACAGCGCCATGGTCCGAGGTAACCCGCAGATCGACGCATGAATCGGGCTGGAGCACGAGCGAACGGCTGAGCGCGAGGTGGGCGGAGACAGGAGTGACCACGAGATGATGCTCGGTCGGCGCGAGGATTGGGCCACCGGCGCTCAGTGAGTAGCCGGTGCTCCCCGTCGGCGTCGCCACAATCATCCCATCACAGCGGTAGAGGGCGAGCAGGGTGCCATCGATGCTCACCTCCGTGTAGATCGGCCGGCCCGGCGAAAGACGGCTGACGACGACATCGTTGAGCGCGTGAAACTCACGCCGTTCTCCCGAGGCGGCGTCCGTCCAATCGGCCCGCACCATCACGCGCTGCTCGATCCGCCAGTCTTTGGCCACGATCCGTTCGAACTGGTTAAAGAAGTCGCGCGGGCTCATATCCGTAAGAAAGCCCAGGCGGCCCATGTTGATCCCGAGGATCGGGACGGCGTCGGGAATGGCCAGGCGGGCGGCCCGGAGGACGGTGCCATCGCCGCCGATGCAGACGGCCAGCTCGGCCCCGCGGAGATGCGCCTCTGAAGCGGGATCCCAGATATCGCCCACGAACGAGGAAACTCCGCGCCGGGCGAACTCGGAGGCAAGTTGGCGGGCGAGGGCGACCGCGCCCTCGCTCTGGGGCAGATGAAGAACGGCGACCTGTTTCAACACGGCGGGGGGCCTCCGGGCGTGACAAGATGCACGAGCGTCTCGATGTTGCCATCGGACCCGTGGACGGGGCTTTCGAGCGAACCCTGACACGTCCAGCCGTTCTCCGCCAGCCAGGCCACGAACTCGGCGAAGACGCGGGCACGGATGGCCGTATCCCGGATGACGCCGCCGCGAGGCACATCGGCCGGACCCGCTTCGAACTGGGGCTTCAGGAGGACGATGCCCGGCGTACCGGGCGCCAGCCGGTGGGCGACGGAGGGGAGGACCTTCCGCAGGGAGATGAACGAGACATCGGCCACGAAGAGGTCGAGTTCGGCCGGAAGCTCAGGCAGGTCGCGAGCGTTCGTTCCCTCACGGAGGGTGACGCGCGGATCGTTGCGCAGCCGCTGGTGTAGCTGCGCGCGGCCGACATCGATGGCGAGCACGGAAGCCGCTCCGGCCTGGAGCAGGCAGTCGGTGAATCCGCCTGTGGAAGCGCCGATGTCGAGCGCGTGGCGGCCCGTGACATCGAGGCCGAAGTGGTCGAGAGCGGCCTGGAGCTTGTGACCGCCGCGGCCGACGAAGCGCTCCGGCTGTGTCAGTTCTATGGCGCAGTCTTCGGCCAGCATCGTCGCTGGCTTGATCAGGACGAGCGTGCCGACCCTTGCCCGCCCGGCCATGATCAGCCGTTGGGCGAGTTCGCGAGATTCGACAAGGCCCCGCTGGACCAACAGCTGATCAGCCCGGATTCGTGCCATGCCTAAGGCTAGCGACGCCCGCGCGCGCAAGGCAAGCGGCGGCTACGCTCCGGGGATGAGCCCAGAAGAGCGCGTGCAGACGGCCCTCGCCGCCCTTGGCCTGCCAGGACGCGTCGTCGGCTTCTCCGCGAGCACGCGAACAGCGGCGGAGGCGGCCGCCGCCGTTGGCTGCGAACTCGGACAGATCGTGAAGTCCCTGCTCTTCCTCGCTGGAGGGCGGCCAACGCTCGTCCTCGTGGCCGGCGACCGCCAGGTGGATACGGCCCGGCTCGCCGAACTCCTCGGGACGACGCGGAAGAGGGTGAAGATGGGCTCGAACGAAGAGGTTGAGCGGATCACAGGGTATGCTCCGGGCGGCGTCGCCCCCGTTGGAACGATCACGCCGTGCGATATTGTTATCGACGAGAGCCTGACGCGGTTTTCAGACATCTGGGCTGCCGCCGGCTCCGCGCACGCCGTCTTCCCGGCGGCGATGATGGACCTGGCGGCGGCGGTGAAAGGCCAATGGGCAGCGATAACGCGGGAACCCTGAACGATGCCGGCTTCGCCGCGAAACCAGCGCTCCGGGCGCTGGGCATGGCGCTACGCCCGTACCAGTGGCCGAAAAACGCGATCGTCTTCGCCGCGCTCGCCTTTAGCGCGGGCGATGCGTGGCGGCCCGCGGAGGCATCCAGCTGGTGGCCGCTGCTCTGGAGGAGCGGAGCGCTCTTCGCCCTCTGGTGCCTGACGGCGAGCGCGACCTACCTGATCAACGACATCCGCGATGCCGAGGCGGACAGGCTTCACCCCCGCAAGCGCTTCCGGCCGATCGCTTCCGGAGCCCTGGCCCCGCGAACGGCGGCGATGGCCAGCGCCGCCCTCTTCCTCGTGGCGATCCCATCCGCCTTCGCGCTCGACGCGAAAAGCGGCGCGATGTTGGCCGGGTACGCCGCCGTGATGACAGCCTATTCCGGAGGGCTGAAGCACGTCCCGATCCTCGATCTGCTCATCCTCTGTACGGGATTCGTCGCTCGCGCCGCCAGCGGAGCGACGGCGATCGATGTCGCCATCAGCCCCTGGCTCTACGTCTGCACTGGCTTTGGCGCGCTCTTCTTCGCCACCAGCAAGCGCTGGGCGGAATCACGCGAACTCGGGCCAGAGGCGATGGCACACCGGCCATCGCTCGCGCACTACAGCACCGAGTTGCTGGGGCAGATGGTCACGATGACGGCCGCGACCGCCCTCCTCAGCTATGCCCTCTACACGATCGAATCGACTCGCGTGCCAGCGAACGGGGCGATGGCGCTGACGATCCCGTTCGTCGGCTTCGCCCTCTTCCGGTACCTCCTCCTCTTGAACGGCTCGCGGAGGGGCGACGCCCCGGACCGCATCCTCTTCACGGACCCGCAGATCCAGGCTGCCGTCGCCGGCTTCGTGGTCACGGCGGTCGTCGTGCTGTTGGCGCAGTAGGGCCAACCACCTTCCGGCGGCATGGAGCCGCAAGACGCGTACCACCGCTCTCCTAGATCTTTCCGCGGAGGCGCGGGTCGAGCGTATCCCGGAGCGAGTCCCCGAGAAGGTTGAAGGCGAGGACAGCGATCGAAAGCGCCAGGCCCGGGAAGACCGCTATCCAGGGTGCACGAGCGAAGAAGCTCCGGGCGCTGCCGCTCAGGTCGGCTCCCCACGAAGGTGTACCGACCTCGACACCGACGCCGAGGAAGCTCAAACCCGATTCCAGGAGGATCGCCGCCGGGAGCGTCGTGCTGGTCAGGATGATCATCAGTCCGGCGAGGTTCGGGAGGATGTGACGGACCATGATCCGCACCTGGCTAGCCCCCAGGACTCGGGCGGACTCGATGTACAGGGCATTGCGTTGTTCCAGAACGGCGCCACGCATCACCCGGAAGATCACCGGTGTAAAGACCACGCAGATCGCGATGATCACGAGCAACTCGCCCCGCGATATTCCCGGTAAGTTCTCCGGGATGTCCTTTCCGAACGACGTTCGTATGGTCAGGGCGAACAAGATGGCCGGGAAGGTGATGAGGATTTCGGCCAGGCGGCTGAGGATCCAGTCCACCGCGCCCCCAAGGAAGCCGGCGACGAGCGCGAGGGCCGTGCCCCCCAGAAGGCTGATCACGACCGTTGCGACGCCTACCTTGAGAGACACGCGCGCTCCGTAAACCACCCGCGAATAGACATCCTTGCCTTCGCGCGTTGTCCCGAAGAAGTGATCCGTGCTTGGACTCTTCAACACGTCGGCACTGAAGGCCTGTGGGTTGTCGGTCGTCACCAATGGAGCGGCGACGGCGGCGAGGACGATGATCAGGATGAGAACGGCGCCGATCGTCCCCAACGGTTCCCGGCGGATGAAGTTTCTGATCCAACGTGTACGCGATCGCGTGGGCGGAAGATATTCGAAGCCCGTGGTGTTAGCGGCCGCTGCCTGTGTCATCTGCTTAGTACCTGATCCGCGGGTCGACCACGGTGTAGAGGATATCGACCGCTAGTTGCATGAGCAGGAAGACGATGACGAAAAGCATCATCGCCCCCAGCAGGAGGATGTAGTCCGAAGTGAGTACGGCCTCGAACGTGAGCAGCCCGAGCCCGGGCACGGTGAATATCTGCTCGGCGATGACGGAACCGCCGAGAATGGTGCCGAACTGCAATCCCAGCACCGTGATCAGCGTCACCAGGGAGCTGCGGAAGACGTGTTGGATGATCACCACGCGCTCCTGCAGGCCTTTCGCCCGCGCTGTCCTGACATGGTCGGAATAGAGCGTTTCCAGCATCGACGAACGAACGATCCGGGCGACGTAGGCGGAACTGCTGATCGAGAGGACGAGCGCTGGCCAGATCAGGATCTGCAGGTTCTCGATCGGGTTCTCCGAGAATTTCACGTAGTTCCGCGAAATTGGCGTCCAGCCCCACCAGCGGGCCGGGAGAGTCACGACGAGGGTAGCGATCCAGAAGTTCGGCACGGATATTCCGGCGATCGTCGTGACGCGTAGGACGTAGTCCAGCCAGTTGTTGCGTTTGATCGCGGAGATAATCCCAACGGAGATCCCGATGACGCCCGAGAGCAGGATCGTCAGGATGCCGATCTCGACGGTGGTCCCCACCCGTTCCTGGATCTGGCTCGATACGGACTGGCGAGGCGGCTTGAGCGACTTGCCGAGGTCGCCCCGGACGGCGTCGAACAACCAATCGCCATACTGGACGTACCACGGCCGGTCGAGCCCGAGCGACTTCTCGAACTCGGCGGCGCGCCCCGCATCGTTAAAGCCGCCGACGACCGAGAGTGACGCGTTCCCCGGCCGAATGAAGAGCAAGAGGAAGAGGATGAGCGACATGAGGACGAGCATGACCGGCAAGATCAGCAGCCGTCGAATAATGTAGGCCCGCATGAGCAACTCCCTCCCTCTACTGTGCTCCGGGCCAGTCCAGATGCGCCCCGGAGCGGCGGCGGGCCTTCTCCCGGTGCGGGATTGGCCAACCGTCCAGTGTCTTCCGCGCATTCTTCCTGACGAACCCGTTGATTGCAATGAAACGGCGGACCGCAGGCGGGCGATCCGCAAACGAGGGCGCCAACCACGCAAAAGCGACCACTTCTGGCGCGAGGCACGGCCGTCCGGGCCGTTAACGAACCGTCCGTTCGAACCAGATCCCGCCTTCGGGTCCTTCGCCATGGATCGGATGGAGGCCCATACGCGTCCAGAAGTATGCCGAGAGGCCCAGGCCGGGGGCCGCCCAGGCGCGCAGAAGCGTCCACGAACCTCGCTCCGCCAGCCCCCGGAGCAGCGCTCCGCATTCAGAACCGAGGCCGTAGCTTCGGAAGCCGCTTTCGATACAGAGCGCCTGGATGATCAGTGCCCCCGCCTGAACCTCCAACGTGACCGACCCGGCGACGGCCCCATCCGCCAGCCGCACCACCCGCAGGTTAACCCGCGTGGGGAGCGCGAGGGACTGCTCCCCGTACTCAAGGCGCGTCCGCGCTCCCGTCAGCGGGAAGACCCCGTGCTCGAACGTCACGGCGCGAGCCATTCGCGCGCACGCCCGGCGACCGCCTCCATATCACCGCGAAAGCGCGTACAACGGGGCAGGGCTGCGATGAAGTCGTCGCCGTACCGCTTTTCGTAGATCCGGCGGTCCAGGACGGCGACCACGCCCCGGTCCTCACGGTCCCTGATCAGGCGGCCGAAGCCCTGGCGGAACTTGAGAATCGCCGATGGCAGCGAGTACTGGCCGAACGGGTTCTCGTACTGTTCCGACCGTGCCCGATACACGGGATCCGTCGGGACGGAGAAGGGAAGGCGGGCGATGATCAGCATCGAAAGCGCCTCACCGCGAACATCGACCCCTTCCCAGAAGCTCGATGTGCCGAAGATCGCCGTTCGCGGTTCGCGTACCAGGGCATCGGTCAGTTGCCGGGGCGTGCCATCGACGCCCTGGGCGAGGACCGCGATCCCGGCCCGTTCGAGCTCCGGACGGGCCCGTTCAGCGACGCGCTTCAGGGCCGCGTGCGAAGTGAAGAGGGCCAGCGCCCGCCCCTCGGAAGCGCGCACGAGCTTGACGATGGCGGCCGTCACCGCATCCAGGTAGGCCGCGTCGTTCGGCTCCGGGATGTCCGTGAACGCCGTCAGGAGGGTGGCGCGCTCGTAGTCGAACGGGGAGCCGAGCTGGAGGGTGCGCGGCCCTTCGAGCCCGAGCCGCCGGGCGGTATATTCCATACTCCCGGCGGCGGAGAGCGTGGCGCGGGTGGCGACGACCGTCCGCTTCTTCATGAACAGGCTCGCCCAGAGCGTCGGCCCGACATCGAGCGGGGCGGCGTTCACGGACGCGGTCCCGTCCCGCTCCCGCGCCAGCCAGGTGATGGTGGCGTCGTCGTGCGCCCCGAGAATGCGGTCGAGCAACGTCCGCGAATCTTCAGCTTTGCGGGCGGCGGTCTCGATCTCGGCGGCGATGGCGTCCGGCGCTTCGACCGGCGCCGAATCGATCACCGTTTTCGCGGCGTAGGCAGCGCGCGCCTGG
>JANMTH010000204.1:0-2681 GCA_031390305.1 Thermoflexaceae bacterium | reverse complement strand
TTGTCCAAGTAGTTTCCCTCACTAGAACGGAGTTGTCCGTGCTTGAACGCGCCGGGTAAAGGTGTCTGACCCACTAATTCCGTTCAAGCGCTGGAATTGTGATGCGGAATGGTGAACGAGTCAAGCAATTCTGGCCGGGTGGCCAGAACTGTTCGCGGTTCGCCAAACGACACTGGTTCCGCCCTTCCTCTCGCTCGTCGCTCGAACGTACGGCGCCCCGCCCTCAGAGACCGCCGCTGAACGTGTCGCAACGGTCGGGCTCGCCGCTATCGAAGCCACGGCGGAACCACTTCGTCCGCTGTTCAGAAGTCCCGTGCGTGAACGTATCGGGGTTCACGCGTCCCGTCGATTGCTTCTGCAGCCGGTCGTCGCCCACCGCCGAAGCGGCCCCGATCGCCTCTTCCAGGTCACCGCTCTCGGCGAACTCGCGGCCATAGACGGTGAAGGCCCAGACGCCCGCGAAACAGTCGGCCTGGAGCTCTAACCGGACCGAAAGGTCGTTCGCCGACTTCGGGTCCTTCTCTTGTTGGCGGCGGACATCGGGCTCTATCCCCGTCACCGCCTGCACGTGGTGGCCGACTTCGTGGGCGATCACGTAGGCTTGGGCGAAGTCGCCCGGCGCATCGAACCGGACGGCCAACTCGTCGAAGAACTCGAGGTCGATGTAGACCTTTTCGTCGGCCGGACAGTAGAAGGGACCGGTCGCCGAACTCGCCGCCCCGCATTCGGATGTTGTGCCACCGCTGAAGAGGACGAGGGTGGTCTCCCGGTATTCGCTTCCAGACCGGGCGAACGTCTCCGTCCAGAAGGCCTGAACATCGTTGAACACCTTGATCGTGAACGTCCGAGCCTCCGCCTGGGCGTCGGGAGCGCCGGGTACCCCGGAGCCGCCGGTCGCGCTCGGCGCCGGCTGGAGCTGGTTGAAGATGTCTGGGAGGTTCACGCCACTGCCATCACCGCCACCGCCGGTTAGCTGGCCGCCGAAGACGATCGCGAGGATGGCCACGATGACGGCCGGTATGCCCATCTTCATGGCGCCACCGGCGGGGATTCGCCCGCCGCGCTGCCCTCGCCGGTCTTCAACGTTCTCCTCACTGTCAGACATCCCGTCGGTCTTCACTGGCCGGCCTCGCTGCGTATCGCTGGTCCAAACCGTATCAGATCACGGTTGGGGGCCGGTATTCGCCGAAGACTTCGCGCATCGCTCCGCAGATCTCTCCGAGCGTGGCGTAGGCGCGGACGGCGTCGATGATCGGCGGCATCAGGTTCTCGGTGCCGTGGCAGGCGGCCGTCAGAGCGGCGAGGGACGTGGCCACGGCCGCCTGGTCCCGTTCCGCCCGGTGGTGCGCCAGCCGCTTCAGCTGCTCGCTCACCAGGCGCTTATCGACGCTGAAGATCGACGGCCGGTGGACACCGCCGTCGTCCATGTAATCGTTCACGCCAACGATGATCTCCCGCTTGTCATCGACACGCCGCTGGTACTCCCAGCTCGCCTCGGCGATCTGCGTCTGGATCCAGCCGGTCTCGATCGCCTTCACCGAGCCGCCCGCGTCCTCGATCTGCTTCATGTAGGCCAACGCCTGCTCTTCGAGCTGGTTCGTCAGGTGCTCGACGTAGTAGCTCCCGGCCATCGGGTCGATCGTGTCGGCCACGCCCGTCTCGTGGGCGATGATCTGTTGGGTGCGAAGGGCCATCCGCTGCGCCTCGTCCGTCGGCAACGCCAGCGCCTCGTCGAAGCAGCTGAGGGCGATGCTCTGGACGCCGCCGCAGACCGCCGCCAACGTCTGGACGGCGGCGCGCACGATGTTGTTCTCCGGCTGTTGCGCCATCAACGTACTCCCGCCCGTCTGCGTGTGCGTGCGGAACATCATCGAACGCGCGTCCTTCGCCCCGTACTTCTCCTTCAACATCCTCGCCCAGAGGCGCCGCAGCGCCCGGTATTTCGCGATCTCTTCGAAGAAGTTGTTGTGGGTGTTGAAAATCCAACTGATCCGCCCGGCGAACTCGTCGATCTCGAGGCCCTTGGCCAGGGCCGCCTCGATGTAGGCGCAGGCGTTGGCGAAGGTGAACCCGATCTCCTGGGCGGCCGTGCACCCCGCGTCGCGCATGTGGTACCCGGCGATCGAAATCGTGTTCCACTGCGGAACGTTGCGCGAGCAATACTCCATGATATCGGCCGCCAGGCGCACGCTCGGCCCCGGCGGGTAGATGTACGTCCCGCGTGCGACGTACTCCTTTAGGACATCGTTCTGGACCGTCCCGTTCAGCTTCTCGGGCGGCACACCCTGCTTCTCGGCCGCCGCGATGTACATCGCAAGCATCACTGCCGCCGGGGCGTTGATCGTCATGCTCGTCGAAACCTTGTCCAGGGGGATATCGGCGAACAACGTCTCCATGTCGTAGAGGCTGTCGATGGCCACACCCACCTGGCCAACTTCGGCGATCGCCATCGGGTCGTCCGAGTCGTATCCGAGCTGGCTGGGCAGGTCGAACGCGACCGAGAGGCCCGTCTGACCCTGGCTCAAGAGGTAGCGAAACTTCTGGTTCGATTCCTCGGCCGTCCCGAATCCGGCGTACTGGCGCATCGTCCAGTAGCGGCCGCGATACATCGTCGTCTGGACGCCGCGCGTGAATGGGTACTCCCCCGGGAGCCCGAGGTCGCGTTCGTAGTCCATCCCCGC
>JANMTH010000196.1:0-4534 GCA_031390305.1 Thermoflexaceae bacterium | reverse complement strand
CTTCGTCGAGCGGGTGGATTTCAACACCAGCCCGGGCTACATCGAAGGGCCGGGGGCGCGGCGCCGCCATGGCCTGGACGCACAGGGGCCGAACCGCGTCGTCTCGACGTTCGGCGTCTACCGCTTCGATACGGCGGATGGCGGGGAGAGCGGGAGCTGTGAGATGGTGCTGGAGGCCGTGTTCCCCGGCATGGACCCGGATGTGGTGAAGATGGAGACGGGCTGGGAACTCCGGGTGGCGGAGAGCGTCCGGGAGATCGAACCGCCGGCGGACGACGAACTGGCCCTCCTCCGGCGGCTCGACCCGTACAGCTACTACCTCGTGTCGGGGCGGTACTGAGATCTGGGCGTCAGCCTCTGCGCCGCTGGTATACTCCTGGATATGAAGTTATCAGTGACCATCTACCAGGACGAAGATGGCTGGTTCGTGGTCGAGTGCCCCGCGATCCCCGGCTGCGCGACCCAGGGACAGACCGAAGACGAGGCGCTCACGAACATTCGCGAGGCGATCGTCCTCTGCCTCGAAGCCTGCGAGGAAGCCGGGCTTCCCGCCACGATCGGCATTCGCGAAGTCGAGGTCCCGCTGATGGCCTAGCCTCCCCCACGTCTCTGGTGCGGAGGCCGTGCGCGCGTTTGAACGAGCGGGATGGGTGCGTTCACGGCAGAGGGGTAGCCACGTGGTGCTGCTCAAGCAAGGCTCCCTCGTATCGCTGTCGATTCCGCTTCACCGCGAGCTTGGCTCTGGGTTGCTTCGCGACCAGATCCGGAAGGCCGGCCTGACGGTTGAGGACTTCCTCGGTCTTCTCTGACAGCGAACGACGCGTGAGCTGGCGTGTGGCGCATCACCCCCCAACAAGCGGACGATAGCGTGTTTGGCGTTTTCTCCCCGCCCGGCGTATCGTGCCGTCCATGGAAATGATCGGACGTGTCGAGAGCATCCACCGGTTTCCGGTGAAGTCCATGGCGGGGGAGCGCTGCGCCACCACCGATGTGACCTTCCAGGGCATCCCGGGCGACCGGATGTACGCCTTCATCCAGGCCGGTTCGACCAGCCCGTTTCCGTGGCTGACGGGGCGGGAGCTGCCATCGATGGTCTTCCACCAGCCGGAGTTCACGGCCGAAGAGCGGCCCCGGCTGCTCGTGAGGACGCCCGCGGGCGAGCTGCACCCGGTGGAGAGCGACGAGCTACGGGAGGAGCTGGAGAAGGCCTCCGGCCGGGGCGTCCACCTGCTCACGAACTATCGCGGGAGCTTCGATGTCGCGCCGGTGACGCTGATGGCGCACGCGACGGTGGACGCGATCGCGCGGGAGAGCGGGACAGCCTCGGATCCCGGGCGCTTCCGGATGAACTTCTACATCGACACCGGGAACGACACACCGTTCGCCGAGAACGCCTGGGTCGGGCGGGTCGTTCGCATCGGCGCGGTGGCACGCGTGGCGGTGACTGAGCCAGATAAACGCTGCGTGATGACCACGCTCGACTACCCGACGAGCGGTGGTTCGCCACGCGTCCTGCGCGCGATCGCCGAGTTGAACGGGGCGAACGCCGGCGTCTACGGCGCGGTGATCACGCCGGGCGCCGTGAATGAAGGCGACGAGGTCTGGTTGGAGTGAGCGAGACCGAGCGCCTGGGCGAAGCGGCGATCGCGGAGGTGACTGGCCGGGTCCGGGCCATCTGCCTGGGCTTTCCGGGGACGAGTGAGAAGCTCTCGCATGGCGAGCCGGCCTTCTTCGTGAGCGGGCGGCAGTTCGCGAACCTGGACATCTACCACCACAACTCTCCCCATTTCAGCGGCTGGTTCGCCGCTCCCCCCGGCGCCCAGGAATCGCTCATCGGGTCGGCGCCCGGGCGGTTCTTCCGTCCTCCCTACGTTGGCCATCGGGGATGGGTGGCCCTGCGCCTGGACAACGACGTGGATTGGGATGAAGTGGCGTTCATCGCCTCAGAAGCGGTGGCGACGATAGTGGAAACGCGAAGGAACAAAGGCCCAAAGAGGCGCTGACGGGGCAGGGCGAGCCGACGATGTCGGAAACGCAAGGGAACGAAGGGGCGAAGCGCAGACATCGAGGTCCGTAGCGGCGGGGAAGGCCGGTTCCACAGCGAACCCACCTCGTCATTCCCCTTTGTCCCTTTGAACCGTTGCGTTTCCCCCGTTCCGTCAGATCGGGGCCAGTCCAGAATCTTTGCGTTTCCCCCGTTCCGTCAGTTCACCTTGCGCAGAGGGAGCGGCTCGTTGAGTTGTGGCCGCTGTTTGCGGTCGATGCTCCGCTCCACCGAGCGGACGCCGCGGACGATCTCGATGCGCGAAAGAAGCCGCGAAAGCTGCTCGATCCCGGTCGTTTCGAGGGTGGCGAGGATGGTGACGCCGCCGTCGCTGTTCTCGATCGTGCGGACGCCAACCATGTTCACCTTGTCCTCGGTGATGATCAGGGTAACGTCGCGGAGGAGGCCGACGCGATCCCAGGCCTCGATCCGGATGGCGACCGGGTAGAGCTTGGCTGTCGAGCCCCATTCGACTTCGACGATCCGCTCGTGCTCTTCTTCGTTCAGGACGTTGAGGCAATCGGCGCGGTGGACGGTGACGCCGCGTGCGCGAGTGACATAACCGACGATCTGGTCGCCAGGTACGGGGTTGCAGCAGCGGGCCATGGTGGTCAGCAGGTTGCCGATGCCAAGGACGCGCATGCCCGGCGAACCGAGCGTGGCCGGGGCCTGCTTCGCCGGGAGCGCGGGAGGCGGTTCCTGCTCGGCCTCCTCTTCCTGGATGCGGGCGGCGAGCTTTCGGGCGATCGTAGCCGTCGATACGCCGCCGTAGCCGAGGGCGGCGAGGAAGTCCTCCCAGTTCGGGTAGCTGAAGAGCTTCAGGACCTCGTCCTGGCGCTCGCTAGGGTCGAGGGCGAGCCGCTTCATCTCTTTGTCGAAGAGCTGATGGCCGCGTTCGATGTTCTCCGCACGCTCCTGCTTGCGGAACCACTGGCGGATCTTCTCCTTCGAGTGGGCGGCGCGGACGTAGCCAAGGTTCGGGTTCAGCCAGTCGCGCGAGGGGCCCTTGCTCGTCCGGCTGCGCATGATCTCGACGACGTCGCCAGTCTTCAATCCGCTGTTCAGCGAAACCATCCGGCCGTTCACCTTCGAGCCGACGGTCTGGTGGCCGAGGTCGGTGTGGATGCGGTAGGCGAAGTCGAGCGGCGTGGCGCCCAGGGGAAGGTCCAGCACCTCGCCCTTCGGCGTGAAGACGAAGACCTGGTCGTGAAAGATGTCGGTCTTGACGCTCTCCACGAACTCTTCGGCGCCGACGAGGTCACGCTGCCAGTCGAGGAGCTGGCGGAGCCAGGCGATCCGCTCCTCGTCCCGCCCGGAGCGGCCGCCTTCCTTGTAGCGCCAGTGCGCGGCCACGCCGTATTCGGCGACGTGATGCATCTCCTGCGTCCGGATCTGGATCTCCAGGGGGCGGCCGCCGAGCGCTACGACCGTGGTGTGGAGCGATTGGTACATGCTGTCTTTAGGGTTCGCGATGTAGTCGTCGAACTGCCCGGGGATGGGCCGCCAGAGCTGATGGACGACGCCGAGGGCGTGATAGCAGTCGGCCACGCTTTCGACCATGACGCGGACGGCGAGCAGATCGTAGATCTGGTCGAACGACTTCGCCTGGTCGGCGTAGCGGCCCATCTTCTGGTAGATACTGTAGATGTGTTTGGCGCGTCCGGTGATCTCGGCCTTGATGCCCGCCTTCTCGAGCTGTTCCCGCAGGATGACGGTGGCTTCTTCGATGTGGACCTGGCGTTGGTCTCGTTTCGAGGCGAGGAGTGAGGCGATCTCCTTGAACTTCTCGGGCTCCAGGTAGCGGAAGGCGAGGTCCTCGAGCTCCCACTTTATCTGCCAGACCCCGAGGCGGTTGGCGAGCGGAGCGAAGATGTCCATCGTCTCAAGGGCGATGCGGCGCTGTTTCTCCGGCTGGAATGCCCAGAGGGTGCGCATGTTGTGCAGCCGGTCGCAGAGCTTGATCAGGACGACACGGACATCTTCGGCCATCGCAAGGAACATCTTGCGGAGATTCTGGGCCTGAACGCTGTCCCGTTGTGGCTGTTCGTTGCCGAGGGCGAAGGGGAGCTTATCGAGCTTCGTCAATCCATCGACGAGGAGGGCGACTTCGGCGCCGAACTTCTTCCGGAGCGTTTCGTTGCTGACGCCGCAGTCCTCCTGGACATCGTGGAGGAAGGCCGCGGCCAGGGCCTGGTGGTCCAGTTCCAGTTCGGCGACGGCGTACGTCACGGCTACGGGGTGGGTGATGTACGGTTCACCGGACTTCCGAGTCTGGCCTTCGTGGCATTCGCGGGCGAATTCGTAGGCATCGCGGAGGAAGGGGAGGCGTTCGGCCGGCAGGTAGCGGCCGGCGCGTTCGAGCACGGCGTCAATGGTGACGTCCTGTGCTGCTACGTCCGGCGTGTCAGCGCTCAATCAGGCCTCTTTGCCCCCGTTGGATGAGCGCCTATCCTACCATGTATTCCCGTTGTTTTGGATGTATCGAACGAT
>JANMTH010000177.1:0-2839 GCA_031390305.1 Thermoflexaceae bacterium | reverse complement strand
CGCGGCGGAGGGGCTCGTGTGGCTGGTGCCGTCTCCCAGCCGGTAGACCAGGCGGCCGTCCTCGCCGGCCGCGACAGAGCAGGTGTAGACCCGCTTCTTGAAGGTGGCCGTCAGGGTCGTCCCCTCGGGCAGATTGCGGTTGCTGATCGGCATCTCGTGCCAACCTCCTTGTTGAGCTGACACACAACTCACTCGGATCGGCGACGAAAGCAACGGGTGGGGCGGAGAAAGCCGCGACGATGTGTCGTAGCGGAGGCATCGGGCAGTTCGGAACGGACCTGGATCGTGGTAGGCTACGGCCGCTCGGGACTGCATCTCCCTTGCGAGCGGCCCGCTTCCTTTCGCGAGGGGGCGGGCCACCTTCAGAACGACTTGACTTCGTTGGCCGGCAGAGCGGTGATGGAGGCATCAACGACCGAGGTCACGAGGTACCAGATGCCCTGCACCACCACCGCCACCCGACGCCGCTAGTACGGCCTGTGCTATCAGGAAGCAATCGACCCGCGCGGGCCGGACGGGCCGACGCATCACCGCTTCTTCTTCGCCGAGGCGCGGATGCGGGCGTGGGCGGAGGGCGAGTTCATCGTGCCGCTGGAGTACTGGTACGTCGCCGAGGAAGACGGCCGCGTCATCCGGTTGCACAGCGACTACTAACGGTCACCCCGCCCTACCACTACCGCCATCGCAAGCCGGCCCTCTATCCCGGGATCCGCCCGCGCGGACTCCGCCGCTGCCGCCAGGCCGCTTCGTTCCATCGCTGCGGATCATAGCAGCATGCCGCGGGTCCCATCGCGTCCTCGCCCCGGCGCCGCCGGACCGTGCCCCGGCGGCTGGGTCCGGAGACCGCCTGAACCGCCCTTCGGTTCGGGCAGGTGACCCGATGTGTGGACCGCGTTCGGGCGGCGAGCACTCGCGCGTTGCGTTATCCGATGAGCCGGTAGAAGCGGAAGAGGTCATGCTCCAGCGGCAGCACATCGACATCGGTGAAGCCGGCGTCGATGGCGTATCGCCTCAGCGTGGCCGGCCGCATCACGGTCCCGGTCGCCGCGGACGGATGGGTAGACATGCCGTCGGGCAGGCAGATGAAGAGGCTGGCGCCGTACAGCAGCCGCTCGACGAGGTCGCCGAACGCGCCGAACTCCTCCGCCACGCGTTCGTCCATGACGAGGACCATTCCGCCGGGCTTCGCCATTTGGCGCATGGTCTTGAGCACCGAGACCGGGTCAGGCATGTCGTGGATGCACTCGAAGGCGGCCACGAGGTCGTATTGGCCATCAACCTGGGCGGTTGCCGCGTCCTGATGGTGAACGGCGAGGCGGGCTGTCAGGCCGGCATCGGCGATGTTCTTCGCGGCCATCCTCACGGAAGGGCCGTCGAGGTCGAACCCCTCGCCGCGAAGCTCAGGATAGGCCGCTGCGAGGGAGATGAGCGCCCACCCGCCTCCCGGCCCGATTTCAGCAACCCGTGCCCCCGGCCGGCGAAGGGCCTCGTCGAGACCGGGAACCTGTTTGATGTACCCATCCACCAGCGCGTTGACGTAGAACGGGCGATTGAAGTCAGCCTGACCCGTCCGGGCGTCCTCCCCCATCTGCTCCCAGCTCAGGCCACCACCCGAGCGGAAGACGCCGAGGAGTTGTTCTGCCGATGCGCCCATGACCTTCAGGAAGCGGCCGGCCGGCGCGATAAACGCCTCACTCGCCGGATTGACGAAGATGTCCTCATATCCCGCGGGGAGAGCGAACCGGCGCTTGTCCGCCGGCGCGGCGGGGTCATCGACGGAGAGGAACCGGGTCGTGGCCTGCTGCTCCAGCCATTCCCGCGTATACCGCTCGTTGGTGGCGGTCTTTGCCGCCAACTCGGCTGAGGTTAGGGGGCCGCTCGCGGCGAGGGCGCCATAGTACCCGAGCTGCTCTCCGAGGTAGACGGAGAGGATGTCGACCCCGGCGACCAGGGACTCGAAGAGCCGGCCGGCCAGTTGGTCCGGGGGTGCGAACGGTTGTGACTCTGACATGGAATCTTCTCCTTCACCGAATTTGACTCAAGGACGCCGCGGATCGTTACGGGCGTGAGCGCGAATTTTGCGATGCGCGTCACTGAACGGCCTTTGGCAGCACTGCGCCGCCTGTTCCCGCCGCTTCCTCATCATCGCCTGTATCGGGTGCTCGTCCTCCACCGCCGTCGGCGGTTCATAGGTCAACTGCAACCGGAAGCGGGATTGCGGATTCATCCCGAACGCGTCCTCCGTCCGCCGGATCTCGTCCGTCAGTTCGCTGATGCGCCGGAACAGGGGGTTGAGGACGAACTGCGGCGAGGCCGCCGAGTGCCGGGCCCCAGGCATCAGCGGCTGAGCAACGGCCATCTCGCTCAGCTTCTCCCGTTCGTCCACCGCCAGAATCCAATGGCGCAGGGCCTCGTAGTCCGCTTCGGGATCTACCGCTCGCGCTACCGGCGATTGCCAGTACCGCCGCCACACTCCGCGCGCGTGATTGCGAAGTCCAGATGGAGCAGTCGGTGTACGCGCTGGCGTACTTGCAACCGCTCGTAGTCCGCGTCCGCGTTCGGGTCGCTTGTTCGCTAACAACTCCGGTGGCTTCTGCCGGAGATGCGGGCGTAGATTACGATGCGGGTAGGATTGGTAGCCATGGCCGATATGGCACTATTGAACTCCGGTGTGGTCGCGGTACTGTGCCGGAGCGCGGGCGGGCGATGCCTGCGGGGGTGTTCGGGGGGTAGGCGGCCCCGGTGGGCCGCGGCTGCTGTCCGACGCGGGCGGATCGCGTGGGAGCGTGTCGAGCAGCCTGGCGTGACCGCTCCCGCGTGGTCGCGGTACTGTCCAAGG
>JANMTH010000163.1:0-15288 GCA_031390305.1 Thermoflexaceae bacterium | reverse complement strand
CGTGAGCCGGTCGGTGACCGGGTCGCGCTGCGGGTCGAGCCCGAAGTTGATGGCGTAGCGAACGAGGAGGGGGCTGACCATGACGAAGGCGCCAGAGAGGAGCACGGCGAGGAAGGCGAGGCCGAGCTGCGCCCGATAGAGCCGGAGGTACGGTTGGAGGCGGAGCAGATGGCGCACTGGTTTCCCTCCCCAGGGAGGTTAACGGTACCACACCCTAACGCACACGTGAAGGTGAAGGGCGCTGGCCAACCGTTCAGCGTTCCAGCGCTTCTTCCAGAACGGGGTCTCGTCCGGCGAAGAAAGCCGTGCTATCCACGGGCACCGAGACGTCCTGTTCGAAGTCCCTGGCGTCGGGCCCGAGGGAGATGCGTACCACGGGATATGAGACGCCAAGGCCGGAATTCGGCAAGCGGAGCCAGCGAACGGCGGCCGATGCCGCCAGCTTCTGGGCCGCGGGTTCCCCAATGAGCACGGCGTCGAGCGAAACCCGAAGATTGTGGGCGAAGAACAGCGCAGCCGAGACGGTTGCGCCGTCAATCAATCCGACGACGCTGAAGCTGTCCCCATTCGCTCGCCGCTGTTCGAGAGCGTCGAGGAGCGGCTGAGGGACGCTCAACACACCGCCGCCGTTATGGCGGAGGTCGATGACGACTCGCTTCGCGGGTGAAGCTTCGAGTTCACGGTTGATCTGCGCTACAAATTCCGTGGGCGATGTGCCCGGTGATTCAGTCATCGACGCATACCGGACGTACAACGAATCCTCGTTTAGCCTCTCCAGCCAGTAGGGCTCCGAAGTTTGAAGCCAGCGAGGCACCATCGCATCAGCGAAGCCGTACTGGAGCGGCGGCTCGACCGACGTTTCCGTCGGTTCGAAGACCACCAGGCGCTCGGACCCGTGCTGGACAAAGATCTGGAGCGCCCGCCCTTGCGGGATGACCGTGGACGTTCGGAGGACGTCGACGTACGAAAGGAGCAGGCCAGCGGTCGCACGAGTCCCATAGTAGTTCTCTGACGATCCCACCTTTCCCATCGCCTGGACGCCGAAGTCCGCCTTGAAGAAACGGGTGCCGAAGCTTAGAACCTCCTTGCCGATCAGGTCGACGTACTCGTCGGTAGCGGAGATGACGAAGAGTCCGTCACGCAAGACGATGAACTCGACCGGCAGCCGTTTGAAGGCGAACCCGGCAGCGCCGGCAATGTCCAGACCGATATGGGCGTCTTGTGACCCGGCAAGCACCATCTGAATGGCGATCGCGATCTCTTCGTCTGTCATCTCGGAGACCCGCCCCGAAAGGTCGGCGAGCGAGGCGTTGAACTGCTCCCGCGAAGTCCTCACAAACAGTCGTGGCGAAAGTTCAGGGAGATTCTCCTGGAGGTAGCGGATGTCCTGGAACCATCGCCCATCCCTGGTAGCGGCCGGTTGGGGCGCCGGCGCCGCGAGCGGACCAGGTGCCGCCCAAGGGAGGGCGCGAACGAGAAAGGACGTACAGCGAACTTCTGTCAGCAGCACATCGAAGGCACCGCCGGATTCGCCCGGGGCCAGGGCCGAAATCCTGGCCAGCACGTCGAACGCAACGCCCTCCAACATGCGCACGAGTTCGATGTCTGCTTGCCCCGAGCCTGACTGTTTCGCGATCTCATATCCGGCGGTGAGCCGTTCAGCCACGGCAGCGACGGCACGCGTGACCTGGCTGTTGGTGATTGTTCCGGGCGGTTCCCCACGGATCGCGCCCAGGCCCCTCGTGAGCCTCAGCGTCGAGTCCAGTGCGGTCTGAAACGTCACCTCTGTCGAGGTCGGCGCTTCACCGTCCAGCCCGACCATCCCAATGAACGATGCGAGCGACAATTCGACGGCCCAGGAGGAGAACGGTCGACAGGCCTGCGCAGCCCAGCTCTCCTGGGGAACAGTTGCGTCCGGGCTGGTCTCAACCGAACCGTTTCCGGTAAGTGGATTGGGACGCGGGGTAGTGCTCCCTCCGCAGGAGGAGAGCAAACACGCGAGTGGCAACCCCAAGACCGCAGCCCACCGTGCTAACACCGTCTGCACCTCTGGTCCGATGGAAGATGCTAATGCGGCGGCCTCGGGCTGTCACCGGGCCGCTGGTCTCGCAAGTGCCACGGGCTACATGGGAATGCGCGAGCGCACCGAGACCGCATCGGCAAGATCAAGCTGGCGCACGAGCTTTCGTGCCATTTCGAGGTTGAACTCGGCCTCCGCCTCGGCCATTACTTCGACGGCGTTGGATGCGGCGAGTGCCAGGAGCAACTCCGCCAGGAAGGCCGGGCTCAGCATCACACCGGAAACGTCGAGCACGATCGGCCGCGGGTCGCAGCCGGCGCACTCGTGGGCGATCGCCCGGGCGCGCTCGCGTGTGGCGAACGAGGTTCCAATGGAAGAGAGCGTGATGCGCAAGCCAATCCTCCTCGCCTGAATTCCCAGTATAGCCGCCGTCTCGCTCCCCCTATCCCGCCAGCACCCGCTCCAGGAACTCGTGGTCCCCCATGATCGACTCGTCTGGCGTGTACATCCGCCCGTAGCGTTCGAGGTAGAGGAGCTGTTTCCCGGCGAGGAAGATCTGGCGCTGGGTCGGGTGTTCGTAGTGCCCGGAGTCCATCGCCTTGCGTACCGCCCGCGCGACCGTCCGGTTCAGCTTCCATCGCTCGCGCCAGGTGCGTACGGGGATGGGCTCGCCGAGGTTGGTGGCGCGCGCCTTCTCGGGGCTCATGAAGATTGCGGCCATGCTTACCTCTTTCAGGGGCTTCGTCAACGTCGGCTCCATATACATCCGGATGATGGCCCGGGCGTCGTCCCGGTTCATGCCGAAGCCGTCTTCGAGGAGTACACCCTGCGATCTGAGGATGTGCCCCGTCACCCGGTCCCACGCCTCTTCGCGACCGATCGCCGCTTCAACGAGGGCGCGAAAGAGGTCTTGCGTGTCGGCGTCGAGCCGCGCCACGACGCCCCAGTCGAGCATCGCCAGCCGCCCATCCTTCATCAGGAAGAGGTTGCCGGCGTGGATATCGGCGTGGAACGCCCCCGGGCCGAGGGCCGTCAACAGCCAGGCGCGGAGGAGCGCGCGGACAAGCGGCGCGGGGTTCACGCCATACTCCTCGGCCCGCGCGAGGTCGTCTATCGGCCCGCCGTCGATGTACTCCATGACGAGGACCTGTTCGCTGCAGAACTCCTCGTAGACGCGCGGAATCACGAGCTGATGAAGGTCGAACCGTTCGAAGAGCGCCCGGAAATAGGCCATCGTCCGCACTTCGTTGAGGAGGTTCAGCTCCTCGGCGATCTGCTGGCGCAGGCCGACGACGTAGGCGACGGCGTTCCCGGCTTCGCCAAAGCCCTGCCGCGCCACGACCCGGAAGACCGGGTCCATGAGGTCGAGGTCGGCGGCTACGACGGCCGCGATCCGGGGGCGAAGGACCTTCACCGCGACCTCCGTGCCGTCCTTCAGCCGCGCGCGATGGACGACGGCGATCGAGGCGGAAGCAACCGGCCGATGCTCGAATTCGCTGAAGACTTCGTCGATCGGGCGGCCAAGCCCCGCTTCAACCGTCTCCCGCACCTCGCGCCAGGGGACTGGTGGGCCCTGGTCCAGACAGCTCCGGAACTCGTCGCTGATCGCTTCCGGCACCACGGCAGGCGAGGAGGCGACGGCCTGGCCGAACTTCACGTAGGTGGGGCCAAGCCGTTCGAACGTCTTCCGCAGGGCGCGGGCGAGCGTCGGCTTCCTGGATCGGGTGACCCGGCCGAGGGCGTAGGGCGCGAGCTCACGCGCCAGCGCCGCCGAGGTGATGACGGCACGCCTGGCGAGCAAGCCTCGGCCGGCTGGAGGCATCGCGATCGGGCGCGGCGAAAGCGATTCGGCAGTCAACGGAACGTATCCCATGGGCCAACCTTGGCACCCTTCGCTGGTGTGTGCATCGGCCAATAGCCCCAGAGCCGCCGCCCGTTACCCTAGAGGACGATGGATCTTCCGCTGAACGTTCCGAGGCTGCTCTGGGCCGGGGCGGCGGTGGGCGTGGTCTGCCTTTTCGCGCTGCTCCTGCTCCCGCCCGTGGCCGCGATCCCGGTCTACCTGCTTGCGCCGGCGGGCGTGGCCCTCCTGCTCGCGGGTGGCAGCAGCCAGGCCTATGTGCGGATCGGGCTCATCGGCTGCGTCGTCGCGGGCCTCGAAAGCGCGATCTGGATCGGCGCGCTCTCCAACGAGCGGGTGATCGCGACGGTCATCGGGGCGATCGTCAGCTTCGCCATCCTCAGCATCGTGGGGGCGTTCGTCTGCTACGTGGTCGGCCGGGTGGTCTTTCGGGGCGCTGGCCGCTCTTAGACGCGGAGCCGCGGAGGGCGGGAGAAAGACGAGAGAGTGCGGATCTGGCTCCGGTCCCTCCGCTTGCTCCGCGCTTACGTCAACGCCATGACTTCAAGCGCCGCAAGCCCCGAAACGCGAATGAGCGAAGGTCCAGAGCCCGCCCGGAAAGGAGAGTCGAAAACAGTCCCTCGCCTCTTCGTCCTTTGAACCTTTGCGTTTCCCCGCTCCGTCACGCGACCCCGGTATGCTGGCCGCCATCCACGATCACGTGCGTCCCGTTTACCCAGCTCGCCGCCGGGCTGACGAGGAAGGTGATCACCCGCGCGACCTCTTCGCCCGTGCCCAGGCGGCCGAAGGGGATGCTCTTTTCGACGCCCGCGTAGAACTCAGGCTGGGACTGCTTCACCCTGTCCCAGCTGCCGCCAGGGAACCAGGTCGCCCCGGGCGAGAGGGCGTTCACGCGGATCCCCTTGCGCCCGAGCGACTGCCCCATCTCGTTCGCAATCACCCGCTGAGCGGCCTTCACCGGCCCGTAGGAGGAGACCCCGCGTCCGAAGTACTGGACGCTCGCGGTCGAGCCGACGAAGAGGACGGCACCCTTGCCGCTCGCTTCCAGGGCTGGCTGGACGACTTCGATCGTCCGTACCGCCGCCATCACGTCGATGTCCCAGGACTTCTGCCAGGCCTCGTCGCCGGGGCCGCTAAATCCGCTGGCGTTGTGGACGAAAACATCGAGCCCGCCCAGCGCTTCGAGCGCCGCCCGCGCGTAACCGCGCACCGCCTCGCCGTCCTGGATATCGGCGACCTGGGTGAAGACCTGGCCGGGTCCGATCGCGCGGAGTTCCTCGGCGGCGCTCTCCAGGCTCGCCGCATCCCGCCCACAGATCGCGACCGAAGCGCCCTCCGCCCGCAGGTTCCTGGCGACGTAGAAGCCGATGCCGCGGCTCCCACCGGTAATGATCGCTTTCGCGCCGTTCAACCCCAGGTCCATGTCACTCACTCCTCTGTTCGTGGAACGGAGCCTACCGAAACGGCGGTCAACCGCAAGCGCCGGTGCCGGCCGGTGTGATTGGCGCCGCGCCGCTCCTTCCCCTCTCCCAGTGTGGGGGCGAGGGGAGCAACCGGATTGCCGCCTCTTGTACGGTAGCTACGAGCCGGCTACTCCCGCCCCAGCCCCGGCGGCCTCGCGCGCTTCCCCCTCCTCCTCCGGCGCCCGCGCGGGTAGCAAGGATTGGCGGAGCGCATCCATGGCCCGGTACATTTCGTAGGTCGCTTCGTTCACCGCCGTTCCTGGCGGGAAGTGGATTGGGGCGCCGATCGCCGTCGTGGCGGGCCCTCGCCCCGTCACCGTCGAGCCTTTCGGGCGGAGGGAGCTGAGCCCGCTCATGTACACCGGCACGACCGGCACCCCTTTTTCGAGCGCGAGCAGCGAGACGCCGTGGCGGAACTTGCCCAGCTTCCCCGTGCCCGATCGTGTCCCTTCCGGAAAGATCATCACCGACCAGCCCTTGTCCAGGAGCGTCTTGGCGTAGTCCAGCGAGGCGCTGCCGCCGCCACGTTTGATCGGGAAACAGTTCAGGGCGAGGGAGTTGTACCAGCCCCGCTTCGTGATCTCCTTCCGGTCCTTCAGGAACCACCGGTCGGCCGCGCTGCCGAAGGTCAGGCGGCGGCGGAAGCGTTCGGGGAGCGAAGCGTGAAGGACCAGCGCATCGAGGTGGCTGCTGTGGTTGGCGATGAAGATCGCCGGGCCTTTGAACCCGTCCAATCTCTTCGTCCCGACGATCGTGAGGGGGTCGCAGGCGGCCCGCACCGGCTTCGTGATCGTCCTCGACCGGAGGAATCGCCGCGCCGCCTGCGCCCACCAGCGGGTCTGCCAGTGGTGGGGCCCGGTCGTTTCCGTCGTCTGCCCGAGGAGGCGGACGAAGAGCGGGAGGTCCATAGCGGGAAGGACGGTGAAGCGCGCCCGGCCGTGGCCGCTCTGGTCGATCACCATCCGGTGGATGGCGGCGTTGTCTGGCGCGGAGACGAGGGAGACAAGGTCGTATGGCCCGAGCAACGCCCATTGGTCGAGCAGCTTGCCGTCCATCGCGGCGATCTCGCGAGCCACCTCGGCGAGCCGTTCCGGCTCGTGCTTGAGCATCCGGAGGCCGTTTTTGTTGAACCTGGTGAGGACGATGTAGGTGCCCACGGCTAGCCGCTCGAGCTGGAACGCAGCATGTCGGTCAGCGTTTGGACGCTCATCGCCGGGAGGGTGGTGATGCTCACCGTCCCACGCGCGCCGAGCTCGACGGAGATGCGGGCGATGACTTCGTTGCTCGCCGCCTCGACGACGTTGACGAAGTCGTAGAGGCCGAGGGTGGCGTACTGGGCGACGACCCGCCCGCCCATCGTCTCGATCTCTTTGTTCACCTCCTGGAGGCGTTCGGGGCGTTCCTTCAAGGTCTTGCGGCCTTCGTCGGTAAGGGTGCTGAGAAGGAGATAGGTAGCCATCTGGCGCTGCTCCTGGGCGGTGGACGTGATCCTAGGCTGATGGCGAGGGTCTGTAAACGAAACGTTCGAGGACGGCCCGCCACGGCACGGGCAGCCAGCTACGCGCCCAGACGTGACGGTGGCTGAGTATTCAGACAACCGCCGCCTGGTGAACCGAGATGGGGACGGGCGAACGCTACTTCCCGCGCCAGACCTTCGGCGGGGCGCCCGTCATCATGTCGGCGATGGCCGAGATCTCGAGGCGCCAGGGGCTGAGCTTGAGGACGCCGAAGCCGGCATCCGTCGGCCCGCCCGGCCAGAAGAGCGCCGGGTCGTAGCCGTAGGGCATCGGCGTACTCTTGAAGAGGTCCCAGATGCGCTGCTTTTCGGCCTGCTCATCCACCCACTCCGCCTTGCACTCGGCGTACACCTGCTTGTGCTCCGGGTCCCAATAGGTGCAGGAGACGAAGGGATGTTTGGCGATGTGCTTCGCCTTGAACGACTCGCGGCCGGTGGCGATGTAGCCGGTCGAGCCCTCCCAGATCGGGTGGAGCATGCGGGAGCGCGGCCGCCCCTTGCCATCGATCGTCGTGACGGTGCACCAGACGATCCGTTGCACGCGGCTATCGAATTCGTCCTTGATTTCGCTGAAGTTCGCGATCTCCAAAGCAGCCTCCTGGCGCCAGTTGCGGGCCAATTTCGGAGACTGTAGCACGGGTCAGCGAAAATGGCATGTGGCGCTATCCATGTTAACGCCAGGCCTGGCGGGCCGGATCAGGACGTGACGACGACCGCCGACTTCAGGCCGTCGCGACCGAGCCGCGCGGTGTAGGCCGTCGCCGCGTCGTCCAGCGCGTAGCGGTTCGTGACCACGCGATCGAGAGCGGGGAGACGCGGAATCATCCCCGCGGAACGGGTATAGAGGTGGAAGGGGGCGTTCTGTGTCCCCAGGATCCGGACTTCGTCGTAGTGCACGCGGTTCAGGTCGAGGGTGTGGTTCGAACCCGGCGGAAAGCCAGCGAAGAGGTTGATGCTCCCCAGGCGGCGGCAGAGGTCGAGGGCCGTCGGCATCGCATCGGCCAGGCCGACGGCCATCGCGACCGAAGGGAAGCCTTCGCCGCCAGTGAGGTCGCGGCCAAGCGAAGAAGCCGCTTCGGGCGTGCAGGCGGCGTCCGCTCCCAGTTCCAGGGCAACCGTTCGCCGCGCTTCGTCCGGCTCGACGACGAGGATCGGCCCGGCGCCGTAGGCTCGCCCGGCGATCAGGTGCATCAGGCCCATCGGCCCGCCACCGACGATGGCGAAGGGCGCGCCGGGCCGGACCTTGATCGCCTCCATCGAATTCAGGACGCAGGCGAAGGGCTCGACGAGTGCGCGGAGGTGGGACGGTGTCGCCCGGTCCACGGGAAGGAGGTGGCCCATCGTCACCATATCGGCGGGGATACGCACGTACTCGGCGATGCCGCCATCGAGATCGTAGCCGAGGGTGCGGCGCGAGGGACAGCGGTTACGGAAGCCGTCGCGGCAGAACGAGCAAACGCCGCAACAGAGGATGGGACAGACGGAGACGACATCGCCCGCCCTGGCCCGCGCGGCGTTCGCCGATTCGACCACTTCGCCAGTCATTTCGTGGCCGGGGATGACGCCTGAAGCGGCCTTTTTTTCGCCGAGGAAGACGCGGACATCGCTGTTGCAGAGGCCGGTGGCGTGGATCCGAAGGACGGCTTCGCCAGGGCCGGCGTGCGGATCGGCGACGTCGACGACGGCGACATGGCCGGGTTCGTAGAAGCGGAGGGCTTTCACCGGCTCATCCTACGGGCCCGGCGGGTGGACGGCGATCGGCTCAGGAATCGATGACGGCGCGGACGCTGGCGAGCAATTCATCCGGGCTGTATGGCTTCTGGATGAAGCCAGCGAGGCCGCTTTCGCCGAACTGGCCGGTCGCGTCGGATTCGGGGTAACCGCTGGCGAGGATGACCTTGACCGCGGGGTCGAAGGCGCGGAGGGCGGCGAAGGTCTCGCGGCCATCCATCTTCGGCATCGTCATATCGAGGAGGACCGCGCGGATGCCGCCAGCGTTCGACCGGTAGATCTCGACTCCCGCCGCGCCATCGGCGGCGGTGAGGACGGTGAAGCCCGAACGTTCGAGCATCCGCGTCGTCACCATCCGGACGATGTCGTCGTCATCGACGACGAGGAGCGTGCCGGGCGGCTGGAGCGGGGCCTGTGAGGCGGGAAGGTCTGTCATGAACAGGATGGAGTATGGACCTCTCGAAGGTTCTTAACAAACGCGGGAGGCCGAGGAAGTGGAGGTTCAGCCGACGGCGGCCATTCTCCAGCCACGGGCCTTCTCCAGCCAGGCGGCCTCGTGGTCGGGCCAGTCGTGCAACGTCGCGGGGTCGAAGTCAGCTCCGCAAGGCCAAGTGACGGTGCCAACCTCGGAATCGAGCACGACGCGTGCGAATTCGGCCGGGTCGCGGAGCGGGCCGTAGATGGCGCCATAAAGTACGGGTGCCAACTCAATCGTTCGCTCGATGCCGTCGTCGAAGCGCAGCCAGAGCGCATGTGGGCCGGTCACGCTGACGGAGACGATTCGGAAGAGCCCGTGTTCCACCCCGCCTACCCTACGGCCCCGCTCGCCCGCAGGGCCGCGATCTTCTCCGCGTTCATCCCAAGGCCAGCGAGGACGCCGTCCGTGTGCTGCCCGATCGTCGGCGCCGAGAACGTCGGCTTGCCGGGCGTGTCGCTGAGCTTCGGGCCGACGCCGATCTGCTTCACCTTGCCGAGCGGCGAATCGACTTCGACGACCATGTTGCGGGCCACGTTGTGGGGATGGGTGACGACGTTCTCCATCTCGAGGACGGTCGCCGCGCAGATATCCTTGCCCTTCACCGCTTCGGTCCACTCGTCGGCTGTCCGCGTCTTTACGACGGCGGCGACCTTCTCCTTGAACGCGGGCCAGCGTGCCTGGTTGAACTGCTCCGCCCGCATCTCTTCGATGCCGAGGACGTTGATGAACTCTTCGTAGAAGTGCGTCTCGATGCTGCCGAACGAAAACCAGCGATCGTCCTTCGTCTGGTAGACGTTGTAGAACGGGGCGGCGCCGTTCAGGAGCATGCTGCCCGGCCGAACGGGCGCGTTCTGGCCGAAGAAGCCGGTGAAGGCCGAGGTCATCAGCGAAAGGACGCCGTCGCTCATGCCCATGTCCACATCCTGGCCGCGTCCCGTGCGCTCGCGGGCGATGACCGCCACACAGATCCCGAAGGCAGCCATCAGCCCGCCGCCGGCGAAGTCGGCGATGATGTTGATCGGCAGGGCTGGCGGCTGGCCGGGCCAACCGATGACGCCGAGGGCGCCGCCCGTCGCGATGTAGTTGATGTCGTGGCCAACGTCGTTGCTGAACGGGCCAGTCTGCCCGAAGCCGGAGATCGAGCAGGTGATGATCCGCGGGTTGATCGCGCTCAACGTCGCGTAGTCCACGCCCAGGCGTTTTACCACGCCGGGCCGGAAGCCCTCCATCACGATGTCGGCGCTCTTCACCATCTCGTAGAAGATGTCGCGCGCGGCCGGGTCCTTCAGGTTGAGGGCGATAGACTTCTTCCCCCGGCCGAGGGCGTTGTAGGCGGCGGCGCGTTGCGCGCCTTCCGTGTTGCGCGGGCCCGCGCCCAGCTTCGCCGAAGCGCCGGGCACGGCTTCGACGAGCGTCACATCGGCCCCGAAGTCGGCAAGCAACATCGAGCAGTATGGCCCGGGAGCGAGCCGGGAAAGGTCGAGCACCTTGATGCCGTCGAGAGCCATGACCATGAGAGAGAGTCCTCCGGAAACCGCCACGTCGGGCGGGATTTGAATGTGCCGGTAGCATGGCGGGCGAGGTACCGCTGCGCAACCGGCTATACTGACCGCGAGGTAACGCGATGACCACCGCTACAGCGCTGCTGACCGAAGAGGAGTTCCTCACTTCGAAGTACGACGGGTACGAGCTCGTTGATGGCGAACCCGTGGAGGTACCGATGAGCCGGGAATCAGCGCGCATTGGAGGAGTCGTCTTCCGCCGAATCGGCGACCACGCCGAGACCAACGAGCTTGGCGACGCATTCCCTCAGGACACGGCCTTCAAGGCATGGCCCTACCGCCCGCGCCACTTCCGCAAGCCCGACGCGATGTTCTTCGCCGTCGGCCGCCTCCCCGGGCCGGATGCACCCGACGGCGTCATCGAGATCGCCCCGGACCTCGCCGTCGAGGTCGTCTCCCCCGGCGACAACGCGCGGGACCTCGAAGAGAAGGTGGCCGAGTACCTCGAAGCCGGGGTTCGCCTGATCTGGGTCATCTATCCCGAAACGCGCTCCGCTTACGTCTTCCGGCTCAACGGTGGCGCCCTGCGTCTCGGAGCGGACGACGCGCTCTCCGGCGAAGACGTGCTTCCCGGCTTCACGCTCCCGCTCGAAGCGCTCTTCCCCCGTGCCCACGAAGCCACCGCCGCGGAAGGCGAGCCCACCGGGAACCGATGACGCGGACCTGGCATCGTAGGGGCCGCGCCGCCCCGGTCGAGGGCCACCGTGAGTCCCCGGACAGCGCCTTCCGCCCTAGAATGGGGAGATGCCCGAAACCTCCGACATCCTCGAAGTCGAATGGCAGTTCGACGCCCCCTCCACATCCCGCGCGATCGATTGGCTGCTCGTCGCCAACGTCCCCGGCTACGCCATCCTCCCGGCGGGCCAGAAGTCGCAGGTGGATACGTACTATGACACCGCCGATTGGCGTCTTTCGCGCGGGAAGTTCACCTGCCGTGTGCGAGAGAAGAAGGACGGAGCGGAGCTCACGCTGAAAGGGATGGCCGGCGCCCAGGATGGCATGCGCAGCCGCCGTGAGCAGACCGAGCGGCTCGAAAGCCACTCTCTGGCCGCCATCGTCGAAGCCCCAGGGCCCTGTGGAAACGCCATCCGTCTGATCGCCGGCCGGCGCCACCTGGAAGCGCTGTTCACGCTCGAACAGCAGCGGCGGACGTTCGATCTCTCCGACGCGGACGGACTGCTCGGCGAGATCTCCGTCGATGACACCTGGGTCAGGGAAGGGCGCGCCCACCTCGCTCGTGTAGAGGTCGAAGTGGACGCCGGAGCGGTCGAACGCGCCCGCCGCTTCGTCGATCTCTTCGTCGTCACGGCGGGGCTGGTCCCCGGCACGCTCTCGAAGTTCGAGTTTGGCTTGAACGCGGCCGAGCTGCGGGTGACCCCGACGGAGACAACGCTCGGGCCGGCCGCCGTCAGCGATGGGATGACGGCTGCCGCCGCCGGGTTCGCGATCATGCGCAAGCACTTCGCCGTCTTCCTCGCGAACGAACCAGGCACGCGCCTCGGCGAGGATATCGAAGGGCTCCACGATATGCGCGTCGCCGCTCGCAGGCTGCGGGCGGCGATGAGCGCCTTCCGGCCGTTCCTCGGCCCGCGTGTGGAACGCTCTCGCGAACAGCTTGGCTGGGTGGCGGCGGCGCTTGGCGAGGTCCGTGACCTGGACGTGCAGCTCGAACGGATGACGGAATGGCGGGCTGCCGCGGTCCCCGGCCAGGAGGCCGCGCTCGACGCCGTGGAGGCGCTTCTCAAGGCCCGCCGCCAGGCCGCCAGGACGCGGATGCTTGCCGTGCTCAACAGCCGCCGCTACGACATTCTCGTCGAACGTTTCGCCTCGCTGCTGCGACGCGATTCTCCGCGCAACGCGGTTATCGGGCGCGAGCCCATTCTCCAAATTGCGCCCGGCCTCCTCGAGAAACGGTACCGGCGGCTCCGCCGCTTGGGCGACGCGATCACGCCCGCCTCACCGCCCGAGGCCTACCACTCGCTCCGGATCGAGGCCAAGAAGGTGCGTTACGCGCTCGAATTCGTCGGCCCCATCTACGGCAAACCGGCTACCGACTTCGCCGGGCGGCTGACGGCCCTCCAGGACCTCCTCGGGCTCCACCAGGACGCGGATGTCGCGGTGGAGATGTTGCGGGAGATGGCGATCGTTTCGGGGCGGAGGCTTGGCCCGGGGACGATCCTCGCGATGGGCGCCATCTCCGAACGCTACCGCCGCCACGCCAGCGAGCTCCGTCTCGGCTTCCCCGCGCTCTATCGGAATATCGGCGGCAAGGAGTGGAAGACGCTCAGCAAGACGGTGCGGAGGCGCCGCCCACACGTCTGAGGGGACACCGCGCGGCCGAGCTACTGCGCGAAGCCGTCCTGAGCGAGGACCGGCAGCCAGGCCCGTTTGGCCAACACTGGCGGCGATGGCGGCCCGGGCGGAGGAGGTGGAGGTGGCGGGACCGTGCCCAGGGGCGCCCCGAAGTAGGTGTTCGAAAACGTCGCCGAGCCGCCGCCGCTGACGGTCAGGACGAGTTCAGCGAAGACGGCGTCGCCCGGGGCCGTCCCCACGATGCTTCCCCCGCCCGTGAGCGTTGGGCCGGTGCCCTGCTTGTCGCATTCCGAGCCGCGCCGCCAGTTCAGTTCGAGGAAGGCAGAGCCGGAAACGCCGGAGATCTCCGCGCGGAATTCATAGGTCGTCCCGCCCGTCACCGGAATGCACTGGAACGCGCCGTCGGCGTCGCCGGGGGCGTTGCTGACGGTGACGGTGTCGCCCCCGCCAGAGACGGTGACGCCGTCGCGGCGCGGCGCCCAGTTGCCCGCCAACAGGTTTCCAGCCTGCGCGTCAACGCCGCCGGTTCGCAGAATGAGAAGGGTAGGCAGCGTAACGATCGCCGCAACGAGAACCAAAAGGAGGCGTTTTTTCATTGAAGTGCTAGCGTAGACTGACGACCGTTCTTTCGCTATGCCAGTAAATCCGGATACGAGGCCCGGCGAGCCGACAGCCACCGGGTTCGTCCGGACACTAGCCCGCCTCCCCTGTATCCTCAGCCGTCGGGCATCCGTCCCCGCGCTCGCGCGAGCCGAACACGGAAATCGCACCTCCCGGAATCGTTCGATGGCCGTCCTCGTTGATCAGAACACCCGCCTGCTCGTCCAGGGCATTGGCACCGAAGGCGCCAACCACATGCGCCGCTCAATCGCCTACGGGACGTCCGTTGTCGCCGCTATCCACCCCAAGCGTGGTGGCGAACAGCAGGACGGCGTGCCGATCTTCACGACCGTCGATCAGGCGGTCCGCGAAACGGGCGCGAACGTCAGCATCATCTTCGTCCCCGCGCCGGGCGCCGCCGACGCAATCCTCGAAGCGGCGGCGGCCGGGCTCCCCCTCGTCGTCTGCATCACCGAAGGTATCCCCGTGCTCGATATGGTGAAGGTGAAGGCGGCCCTCGCGGGTGGCGTCACCCGTCTCATCGGCCCCAACTGCCCCGGCGTCATCACCCCGGGAACGAAGACTCGCATCGGGATCATGCCCGGCGATGTCTTCCTCCCCGGCAGGGTCGGCGTCGTCAGCCGCTCTGGCACGCTGGTCTACGAAGTGGTCGCCCAGCTCACGGCCGAGCGAATCGGCCAGAGCACCTGCATCGGCGTCGGTGGCGACCCGATCATAGGTACCCGCCAGGTAGAGGCTGTCCGCCTCCTGAACGAAGACCCCGAGACGAACGCGATCGTGCTGGTTGGCGAAATTGGCGGCAGCGCCGAACAGGAAGCGGCCGCCTATATCAAGCAGTACGTGAAGAAGCCGGTCGTCGCCTTCATCGCCGGGGCGACGGCCCCTCCCGGGCGGCGCATGGGCCACGCCGGCGCGATCATCAGCGGCGAAGACGGCAAGGCCGAGAACAAAAAGGCCGCCCTGCGCGAGGCCGGCGCCTACGTCAGCGATTCCCCCGCCGAGATTGGCGCGACGATGAAGCGGGCGCTCACCGAGCGCGGGCTGCTCTAGCTGGCCAGCGGCAGCCCGTCGCCCGAATCGGTTAGACTATGGCCATGACCTCGCCCACGGCCGAACGCCTTGTCACGGCGCAAGAGTATGCGTTCACGACCGACCCACCGGGCACGAAGACGGAACTTGTTCGTGGGAGGGTGGTCTGTATGCCGCCAGCGAAGACGATCCACGGATTTCGCAGCCGCCGGGTTGAACGGGCGCTCGAAGCCTTTATCGATGAGCACCAGCTCGGAATCGCGACGGGGGAGGGCGGCTACCTGCTTCAGCACGACCCGGACACCGTTCGCGCGCCAGACGCGGCGTTCCTCTCGGCAGACCGCATACCCCCGGGAGGCCTGCCCGAAGACGCCTACGTGGATGGCGCCCCGAACCTCGCGGTCGAAGTTGTCTCGCCGGATGACCGCGAAGGGGACATCGCCGAGAAGGTCGCGCTCTGGCTCGTAGCCGGAGCGCTTCGGGTGTGGGAGGTGCGCCCGCGCACTCGCACCGTCACCGTTCATCGGCCTGGTACGCCCCCGGTTACGCTCCGGGCCGAGGACACGCTGACGAGTGACGACGCCGCGTTCGCGGTCCCAGGATTCGCGTTGAGCGTGCGCTCAATCTTCGAATGAGGCGACCGGATCGGGCGGTTCGAGAACGGTTCGGACCACGGCTGCCCCCACGATACGGC
>JANMTH010000162.1:0-3876 GCA_031390305.1 Thermoflexaceae bacterium | reverse complement strand
ACGGCGACGAGCGTCCCCTCATTCCCATTCGGCCCCGTTACCCTCATCCGCGTGACATTTCGCCGACCCCAGACAGTCTCGCCGCGGTCGATAGCCTGCGCCGTGGCCAAGCCTTGGCGGAGCAGGAGAACTATCGTTTGGGCCGTCTGCTCTCGCTCCAAATCGCTGACCACACCGAACCCAACGGCATGGAAGGCTATCCACTTGTCGGTCTTCCCGGGATGGTCCGGGTTCAGGACATAGGCGGTCAGCTTTGACGGATCGATGTCCGCCACATCCCAGTTCGGGAGCAGGGCCACCGCGCTACCCGCTCGCCAGCAACGCGTATTCGAGCGCGTCGGCGAGCGCTATCCAGGAGGCTTCGATGATGTCCGTCGAGCTGCCGACGGTCGTCCAGTAGCGGCTGCCGTCGGTGCTTTCGATGAGCACGCGGACGCGGGCGGCGGTGGCGGACTGGCTGTCGAGGATGCGGACTTTGTAGTCGACAAGCTTCATCGTGAGGTTGGGGTAGAACGGCTTCAGCGCCTTGCGAACAGCGAGATCGAGAGCGTTCACGGGCCCGTTCCCCTCGGCGGCGGTCTGTTCGAGTTCGCCATTGACGCGCAGCTTGACGATCGCTTCGGCGAGCATTTCGTTGAGCTGCTGGCGGTCGTGGGATGACCGGCGCCGTTCGACGATGACAAAGTCCTCGAGCTCGAACGGCTGCTGGTAGCCCGGAAGCGTCCGCCGGACGAGAAGTTCGAAGCTCGCTTCGGCGCCTTCGTACTGGTACCCCTCGCTCTCCTTCTGCTTCACCTGTTCGAGGAGGGACCTGATCTCGTCCTGTGAGAATGGGTAGTCGATGCCCTGTTCCTGCAGCTTGCGGAGGATGTTGCGCTGCCCAGAAAGCTCGCTGACGAGGACGCGGCTGATGTTTCCGACGGCCGCGGGGTCGATGTGCTGATAGGCGTTTTCGTCCTTCATGATGCCGGCGACGTGGTAGCCGGCCTTGTGTGCGAAGGCGCTGGCGCCGACGTAGGGCGCCTGTCCGTTCGGCACGAGGTTCGCCAGTTCGTTTGCGTACAAGGCGACCTCGGAGAGCCGGGCGAGTTGCTCATCTTCGACGACGTTCAGGCCCATCTTGAGCTTCAGGTTCGCGAGGATGGTGAGGATGTCGGCGTTGCCGCAGCGTTCGCCCCAGCCGTTGACGCAGCCCTGGACCTGCCAGACGCCGGCCTCAACCGCGGCCATGGAGTTCGCGACCGCGAGGCCGGCATCGTTATGACAATGGATGCCGAGGCGGACGTCGTTCATCCGGTGTTGGACGGCGTCGATCGAGCGGAGCATCTGGAAGGTGGTCATACCGCCGTTGGTATCGCAGAGGACGAGGGCATCGGCACCCGCGCGGGCGGCCGTGGTGAGGCACTGGAGCGAGTAGTCGGGGTCGCCGATGAAGCCATCGAAGAAGTGCTCGGCATCGAAGAAGACCGTCTTGCCGAGCTTCTTGAAGTAGGCGATGGTCTCGGCGATCATCGCGAGATTCTCTTCGGCGCTGGTCCCCAGGATCTCGCGGACCTGGTAGATCGAGGCCTTGCCGACGAGGGTGATGCCGGGTGTTTCGGCGGCGACCATGGACTGTATGTTGGGGTCGGTCTCGCAGGTGGCGTTGGGCTTGCGCGTGCCGCCGAAGGCGGAGACCTTCGCGTTCTTCAGGTCGAGTGTTTTCAGACGGCGGAAATACTCGGCGTCTTTCGGGTTCGAGCCCGGGAAACCGCCCTCGATCCATTCGAGGCCGAGCTCGTCGAGCTTCCGGGTGATGCGGACCTTGTCTTCGACGGAGAGCGAGATGCCCTCCATCTGGGAGCCGTCGCGAAGGGTGGTGTCGTAGAGTTGGACGCGATCAGTAGGCATAACGAATATCCAGGCCTTCAGGCACATGGCCAGAGTAACGCGCGGCGCATTGCCGGGCGGTGAGCTACAGGGTAGGGAGGGGCGTGTTAGCGGCCAATCGCAACCCCGCGGGATGGCCGCGGGGCGGTTATCACCAGAGGAGTGGGATGAGGCGCCATGCGAGGGAGTATATCAGGGCATCCGTGGCAGGTGGGCGAAGTTGGGCGGGGTGCGAAGGCCGGGCGTTTCGGAACACGTCGCCTTTCGCGGCTCCTAGAAGGTTGGTACCCCCGCCGGGAATCGAACCCAGGCACATGGTTTAGGAAACCACTGCTCTATCCGCTGAGCTACGGGGGCGCGTTGGCGACGCTCGTGGGCGCCGGGGCATGATGCTCGACGGCGCGCTCCGCCCGAGCCTTCCGGGCCACAGCCAGATGATACCCCGAGAACGGACCCCGTGTCGTAGTGCCATGTGGCGCCCGCTGGCTACGCGCGGGTGACGGCGCTGTAGGCCGGCGGGGGGTCGTAGCCAAGGAAGGTCTTGCCGAGATTCCCGAAATGGCGCCAACTCACGCCACCGTGAGCGGCGGCCTGGTGCGCGTCGCGGAGCTTTCGTTCGAGCGGGTGACTCCTACGGCTGGCGGTCGTGCCGGCGGTGTTGTGAATGATGTCCACGACGTGACGCGCGGTCTGGGCGGCGTGGGTGGAGGAGAGCAGGCCCTTGCGGATAAGCGGCCATTCCGGCATCTCACGCCCGCCGTTGAGTGGGCCGAGATTGCGTTCGATCTCGTCCTGTGTCTCCATCACGAAGGCCCGCGCCGCGAGCAGCGAGGCTTCCGCCTCAGCGAGCCGGATCCAGGCCTCCGGCTGGTCCTTGAGGAGGGAGCCGGACATCCACGGTGTCTTCGTTATGGCGAGTTCGACGAATGCGTCGATTGCGCCGCGGCAGATGCCGAGGGCGACGGCGGCCTTGTTGTATGGGACCTGGGTGGGATTGCGGTAGGTCGGGTTCTCCCAGAGCTTCGTCGATGCCAGGGCGCCCTGGGGGAGGAGGTGTTCGCGGGGGATGTAGCCGTTCGCGACGCGCACATCGTGGCTGCCAGAGCCACGAAGGCCGGCCATGTCCCACGTATCGACGATCTCGAATTCGCCGCGGGGAATCATCCACGAACTGTCGGCAGGCTTACCGGTAGCCTCGTCGATGACCTCGCCGACGGGATTCAGGACGAGGTTCCAGGTGGCGTTGTGGCACCCGCTGGCGAAGGCGCCCTGGTAGCTCATGCGCCAACCGTCCCCCTCGCGGCGGGCCGTGCGGGCGTACGGCGTATTGGGATCGCCGAGTCCCGAGCAGACGAGCATGTCCCAATCGTCACAGACTTGATGGGCGAAGGCGGGCTCCATCTGGCGAATCACGAGCGCGTTGATCTCGGAGTTTATCTGGACGCACCAGCCGACGGAGCCGTCGATGGCGGAGACGGCTTCGATAATCTCGATCTGTTCACGGGCGCGGAGATCTTCGCCCGCCAGCTCGGCCGGGAGGGGGAAGCGGTAGAGGCCGGCGTCGGCCATCTGCTTCGCGGCCCAGGAGGGGAGGTGACGAATCTCCTGGGCCTCATCGCCGGCGGCGGCGAGCTGCTCCTTCATCGCGGCGATACGTTGGAGCGGCGGCGTCTTTTTCAAGGCGCTCATCCGGTCGATCAGTTCGGGTCGGACCATGACTCCACCTCCGCCCGCATTGTGCACGGAACGGGCGGAAGCGCAATGTCCGGGGTCGAAACTGCACGCGTGCGCGGCATACGGCTCAGTTCTGGAGGAACTTGTTCGGGTTAATCAGGTACTTTTCGCCGGTGGCCTGCTTCCCGTAGACGGCGATCTCGTCGAGGCGCAACGCTTCGACGAGTCCGACTTCCTTGCTGTAGGTGCTGGCGAAGGTCGTCGTGATCTCGGCGGCGACGCGTTCGCGGAGCTTCTGAGCGCCTTCGGTCCCAATCTTCTGGAGGAAGGGGG
>JANMTH010000149.1:0-2513 GCA_031390305.1 Thermoflexaceae bacterium | reverse complement strand
GGGCGCGGGGCCCACGCCCGGCACATCGACGAAGTTGAAGCCGTTCCGGGCGGCCACATGCGGGTCGGAGAGCAGGTCCAGTGCCGTCAGCGCCGCCCCGGCCGCCACCCCAGCCGCCTGTAGGGTGGTCTGCGCTTCGAGCGCCGTCCGCACCCGAGTCCATTCGGCGATCGGCGCGAACAGCTCCCTCCGGTGGGCGTGCCGATCGGCGCCGTCCGCGAACCGCGGATCCCCGGCCAGGTCCGCCCGGCCGATCACCAGGCACAGCGCCCGCCATTGCGTTTCCGATTCGACCCCGATCGCCACCCACGCATCGTCGCCAGCGCAGGGGAAGACATCGTGCGGCGCCATCCAGGGATGGTCGTTGCCGCTGCGCATCCGTTCACGCCCGTTCATCGCGAAGTCGATGTACGCGTCGCCCAGCAGCTGAAACTCACCTTCGATCATCGCCAGTTCAAGGTGCTGTCCCGGTCCGCCCTGGGAACGGTGCCAGAGCGCGACCATCGTCGCCAGCGCCGCGTGCACCCCGGCGTTCTGGTCGCAGAAGAAGTTACCGGGCTTCATCGGCGGTCCGTCGGCGTACCCCGTGAGGTGCGAGAAGCCGCTCATCGCATCGATCCCCGGCCCGTACGAGGTCCGGTTGCGGTACGGCCCGGAAAGCCCGAAGGCCGGCATGCTCGTCATCACGATCCGCTCGTTCGCCTCCCGCACGTGGGCATACGTCAGCCGCATCGCATCGAGCGAGCGCGGCGAGAAGTTCTGCACGAACGCGTCGGAGATCGCCACCAGCCGCATCAGCGCCGCGTACCCCTCCGGCTTCGTGATATCGAGCGCGATCGCCCGCTTGCCGTGGTTCAAGGCGTTGTAGCTCATCACCCGGTTGTAGGGCAGGTCCGCACTGCCCGCCTTCAACGGTGCTGTCCCGGCCGCCCGCGGCGCGCGGGCGTTCGGCGCTTCGACCTTGATCACTTCCGCCCCGAGGTCACCGAGCAGCATCGTCGCGATCGGCCCCGCCACCGTGTTCGTGAAATCCACGATCCGGAAGCCTTCGAGCGGCTTCCTCGTGGCGCCCGCGGCCCGCGAAACCCACGCCCGTGCCGGCTCCCCCCACGTCGGACCGCCACTGGCGCCGTCCCCGCCGTCCGCCCCGAGCATTGGCGCGGGAAGGTCACGCCACGGCGATTCGCTGAGCCGTATCGGGCCGCTCGGCTGCTCGATTGGCCCCGCGCCGGGGTGAACGATCGTCACGAAGCTTCCGCGCTCGCGATGGTGCGCTTCCGCCATCACCTCGCCCGGAGTGAACACCTCCGTGAACGGGAGACGCAGCTCCTGCGCCTCCCGGACGATCTCCCGGCGGTCCCGGTCCTTCAGCCATTCGTCCATGATCGCGTCGATCTCGTCCGCGTGCCCCGTCATGTTCAGCAGCAGCTCCGGCGCCAGCAGCCGCTCATTCGGGATCAGCGCCGCCAGCAGTTCGCGGTAGCGGTTGTTCGAATGCGCGTGAACGTAGCCGTCGCGGCATGGCCGGATCGTCGAGGGGTACGGCTGCTGCGGTGGCACGCCAACCAGCCGTGTCCCGTTGCGGCTCAGCGCCTCGCCGTAAAAGTAGGCCCGCTGCTCAACTCCTCCAAGCATGAACGTCCCCGCCTCCATCGCCGAGACATCGACGATCTGCCCTTCCCCCGTGAACTGCCGCGCGAACAGCGCCGCCAGCGTGCCGAGCGCCGCGTGTCCGCCCGCCTGGTAGTGCAGGAGCGAGCCGTACGCCTTGGTCGGCGGCCGGTCCGCTGCCCCCGTGAGCGACATGTACCCGCTGAGCGCGTAGACCACCAGTTCGTCCCCGAGCAACTCCGCGTACGGCCCTGTCAGGCCGAACGGCGTCACGCTCGTTACCACCAGCCGTGGAAATCGCGCGCGCAACGCTTCCAGGTCGATCCCGCGCTCCTTCAGGCCTGCCGGCCGGTCGCCAACGACGAGGACATCCGCCTCAGCCAGCATCGCATCGAGCGTCGCAAGCCCGCCTGGGAGATCCAGGACCACGCTCCGCTTCCCCGTGTTCAGGTGCAGGAAGAGCCCGGATCGCTCCCGGTCGGGGAGGTCTCCCGGGAACGGCCCGGCGCCGCGAACGGGGTCCCCGCCCGGCCGCTCCACCTTCAGAACGTCAGCGCCAAGGCCCGCCAGCAACCGCCCGCAGTACGGCCCAGCGACCCCCTCGGCCAGTTCGACCACCCGCAGTCCCGAGAGCGCCATCGCCGGGATAGTGCGCGGCCGCCGCGTGGCGGTCAACGCACCGCTGCCGGCGAAAGCCGCGGCCACCGCCCTCGGCGCCCTTCGCTCGCCGGTGGGCTGCCGCACGTCCATGCCACCTCCCCTTTCGCCAGCTACCTCCACATCGGCGTAGAGTGCGCCCCACCACTACGGCCGGAGGGCGTTCATGGCATCGATTGGGTTCATTGGCACAGGGAACATTGGCAATCCGATGGCGAGGCACGTCCTCGCGGCGGGACACGACC
>JANMTH010000124.1:0-1646 GCA_031390305.1 Thermoflexaceae bacterium | reverse complement strand
CTGGGCGGCGACGTCCGTCTGCCGTCCTCCTCCCAGAGCGCTACACCGCAGGGCAGGAACGCACCGTTCCCCGGCATCGCCTCCATCCCCTGGTGGGCGACCTTCGGGTTGCAGGCGCCGAGGATGTGGTACGGCTTCGTCTCGCCAAGCCGACCAATCGGCGCCGCGCAGGCCGAGTCGAACCGACGTGTAACCGAATATCGTCGGGTGACCGGTGCCGGCCGGCTTAAACGATCCCCCTGGCTGCCCAGGCGCGACCGCTCACCTCAAACGGTGCAGCCGACAACATGGTGCGACATCGTTCGCGAAGGCGAGTTCGTTCGGTAGGGTCGAGTCCGGCGACGTAGGCACCGGCCGGACCGACGCCGAAGGTGAACGGCTCCCACCACTCCGCGAAGCTCGCGTGTCGGACTGAGATCGACAAAGCGCCCTGCTCTATGTCGCGGAACCTGGCCTCGTGAAACAGCTCGGCCAGGTGCCCTTCCCGGGCTCCCGCCAGGCCTGCCTCACCCTCCGCCGCGGGAACGAGCTCTCTTGCCGCCTTCCAGAACAGGCTGAGCGGGCCACCATCTCCGTCATGGTCCCAGACACACGCCGCGACTACACCATGCCGCCGCGTCACGCGGTGCATCTCCCGCAGCCCCGCCACCGGGTCTGCCATGAAATGGACGACGAGTTGGGCGAGGGAGGCGTCGAACGAGCCGTCCTCAAATGGCAGATCCTCCGCGTTCGCTCGCCGGACCGTGACTGCGGGATAGCGTTCTTGAGCCGCTGCCGCGAATGACTCGGACGGATCGACAGCCGTCACGTGTGTGGGCCCCAGTCGCCGCACGAGTTCTTCTGTCAGCGCACCCGGGCCGCAACCGACATCGAGCACTCGCTGGCCGGGAGTAACCGCCGCGAAATCCGCGAAGTGGGGAGCGAGCGGCACGGAGTACCTGCCCATGAAGCGGTCGTAGGCACTGGCATCAACGGCAAAGGTCATGAGCCGAATATACACGCCGGCGCCTGGCGTCGTGACGTCGTCCGGAGTTTGCCTCAGTCTCGATCGACACCTGGGCACCGTCGTCGACGATGGCGAGCACGCGGGTCTGTCTTGGCACCGCCGGACCACCACCTCACGCGGCGCCGGCCGCCGCCAGCGCGCGGCTGAGACGCTCGCCGACCTCCTTCGCCATCCCGTTCAGCGCGCCCGAAGGTTCGGCGCCGGCGATCAGGTCGGGGTCTTGGGCGGCGACGTGCGTCTGCCCGTCCTCCTCCCAGAGTGCCACGCCACAGGGTAGGAAGGCGCCGATTTCCGGCACCGCCTCGATCCCCTGGTGGGCGAGCTTCGGGTTGCAGGCGCCGAGGACGTGGTACGGCTTGGTCTCGATGCCGAGCTTCTCCCTCAGCGTCGCCTGGACATCGACAAAGGTGAGGATGCCGAAGCCTTCGGCGGCCAGCGCCTCGCGGAGGCGGAACTCGGCCTCCGACAGCGGAGCCGTGATCGTCGTAGTTAGTGTGCCGTTCATAGTCAGTTCCTTTCGTGTGAAGAGGTGAGGGGCCGGTTAGTGGGCGAAGCGGATATCAGGCAGAATTCGGTCCGCCCAGCGTGGCAGCCACCAGGCTTTCGCGCCGAGCATGGTGAGTACCGCCGGGACCAGGAC
>JANMTH010000002.1:0-3425 GCA_031390305.1 Thermoflexaceae bacterium | reverse complement strand
TCGGGGCCGGCGAACGCGCTGGGGTTCGGATGGCTGTTCGCCTACGTGGTGCTCAGCGGATCGCCGGTGGCGGCGATCGGGATTTCGCTGCTGGCGGGCGGGACGTTTAACGAGCAGGAGGCGTTCGCGATCGTCGGCGGGTCACGGTTGGGGGCATCGTTCATCGTGCTGGCGGTGGGCTTCGTGCTCTATCTGCGGGGGCGAAGGAACGCGGACGGCCTTTCGATCGGGGTGATCGCGCTGCTGACGACGTTCACGACCCAGGGGCCCGCGGTCCTGTTGGGACTTGTGGCGTTGCACTACGGCTGGCTCGACGGACTCCAGTTCGCGACGCCCGGGGGGCTGCTCGACCTCATCGACAAGGTGTACGGACCGCCGGTCGACCTGATCAAGGGGGTGCTCCCGGGAGCGCTGGTATTCGTCGCCGGTGTCCTGATCCTGATCGGGAGCTTCACGCTGTTCGACCGGGCGCTTCCCCAGTTGGAGGGCGAGGCGGAGGGCCTGGAGCGGGCGCTGAAGTTCCTCCACCGCCGGCCACTGATGTTCCTGATGGGCTGCGCGATCACGATGCTGACGCTGAGCGTCTCGATCTCGATCACGGTCCTCGTACCGCTGGCGCTGAAGGGCTACATCAAGCGGGAACACATCATCCCGTATGTGATGGGGGCGAACATCACGACGTTCGTCGATACGCTGGTCGCTTCGGTGCTGCTGGGCGGGAGTTCGGCGTTCACGGTGGTGCTGACGGAGATGGTCTCGGTGGCCGTGATCTCGCTGATCGTGCTCTTCTTCTTCTACGGGCCGTACTCCCGCGGGATCCTGAGGACGGCCGGGTGGGCGACGGCGAAACCGCGCCACCTCGCCGTCTTCCTCGGGGCGATCGTGGCCGTGCCCGCTGTCCTCCTGTTCATCTGATTGAGGGCAGCCGACTCCTGGCCGATAGTGTCCGACAGCAAACGTGACACGGAGGACGGCATGACGGCCAACGGTGAGGAAGCGTACGAACAGATCATCCGGGAGGGCCTGGGGAGGACAGGAGCGCCTTCGACCGTGCTGATCCTCGGCGCGGGCATGGCGGGGCTGACGGCGGCCGACGTACTCGTCCGGGCCGGCCACGATGTGGCCATCGTCGAAGCGCAGACGCGTGTCGGCGGGCGCGTGCAGACGTTTCGCGAACCGTTCAGCGAAGGCCTTTTCGCCGAGGCGGGAGCGATGCGGATCCCGAAAACGCACCGCCTGACGCGCGCCTACATCGAGCGCTTCGGCCTTTCGACCGTTCCCTTCACGATGAACAACCCGCGTGGCTACGTGCGGCTGATGGGGAGCCAGAAGCGGGCCGAAGACTACCATCTCGACGACCCCGTGATGGCCCGCTGGGAGGCCGCTCTCGCTCCCCTGCTCGACCGCATCGAGCGGGACGGCGAGGCGGGTTGGGCGGCGGTGGAGGCGGCGAACGACCGCTACTCCCTGCGGGAGTTCCTCGAGGTGAGCGGCTTCAGCGAGAACGACATCGAAGTCCTGAGCCTGTTGACGGGGATGGAGCCGTTGCTGAACACGGCCTTCATGGAGGTAGTGCGCGAAGAGCAGGGAAAGTGGTTCACGGATGTTGACACGATCGAAGGCGGGATGGACCGCCTGCCGAAGGCCTTTCTGCCTTCGCTCAAGGGCCGGATCCGGTTCGGCGCGCGGGTCTCCCGGATCGAGGAGAAGGCATCCGGCGTGGAAGTGACCTGCGAGAGCGCGGCGGGGACCACCCGGTATGCGGCCGCCCGCGTCATCGTGACCCTCCCGTTCGGGGTACTGCGCCACATCGAGATCGTGCCGGGCCTCTCGCGGGAGAAGGAGCGGGCGATCCGCCAGCTCAACTACGACGCCTCGACGAAGATCCTGCTCCAGTGCCGGCGCCGTTTCTGGGAGGAGGACGACGGCATCATCGGCGGGGCGACGGTGACGGACCTGCCGATCCGTTCGATTTACTACCCGGACCAGGGCCGGGAGACGGGCCGTGGCGTCATCCTCGCGAGCTACACCTGGGCGCAGGACGCGGAACGCTGGGCTTCGCTGGAGCCGCATCGCCGCTTCGAAGAGGCGATCGAAAACGTTGCCCTCATCCATCCCCAGATCCTCGAAGAGTTCGAAGCGGGCGCGGTGAAGGTCTGGCAGGAGGACCCGTTCGCCTGCGGGGCGTTCGCGCTCTTCGAACCGGGGCAGCAGACGCTGCTCTACGCCGACATCATCAGGGCCGAGGGCCGGCTGCACTTCGCGGGCGAGCACGCCTCGCTGGCCCATGCCTGGATCCAGGGGGCGATCGAATCGGGCCTGCGGGCGGCGGTGGAAGTACACGAGGCGGCGGGACAGGGCCGGGCGACCAGTTAGACGCGGAGGCGCAGAGGCAGCAAAGAAGCGGCGGGCGTCCGGTCACGACCCTCTCGCGGGCTCTGCGTTCTTTGCGTCAGGGTAGCCGGAGCGCTTACCGGCGGGCGCTGAGTGCGCTGAGGCGAGCGGCCTCGTCTTCGGTGATGGCGAAGTCGATGGCGGCGGCGTTTTCGCGCGCCTGGCGGCCGTTCTTGGCGCCGGGAATGGGGAGCACGCCGGGCTGGCGGGCGAGCCAGTTGAGGGCGACCTGGGCCGCCGTCCGGTCGTGGGCGCGGCCGATCGCTTCGAGATCTTCGACCAGGGGCATGAGCTTCGGGAGCGAACGGAAGTAGCCACGATAGCGGCGGATGCCCGCGACCTTGCCGCGCCCTGGCCCGTACTTCCCGGTGAGGGCGCCCTGGGCCAGGGGGCTGTAGGCGATCAGGGTGACGCCGAGTTCGCGGCAGGCCCTGAGCACGCCGTTCCGTTCCGGTGCGCGCTGAACGAGGCTGAAGTTCACCTGATTTGAGGCGAGGGGGATGCCGCGCTTCGCCAGCTCACGATGCGCCCTCCGCATTTGCGGGGCGGAATAGTTGCTGACGCCGACCTGGCGGATCTTTCCAGCCTTCACGGCGTCGGCGAGGCGGCCCATGAGCGCTTCCGTGCGGAGGATGGGGAACGGCCAATGGACCTGGTAGAGGTCGATCGACGCCATGCCGAGCCGTTCGAGGCTGCGGTCCAGAGCGGCGGGCAGGTTGGCGGGGCGGACGCGCCAGGGGAAGGGAGCGAACTTCGTGGCGACGATGGCCTCGCGCCCGCTCTCCTTCAAGAGGCGCCCGAGGATCCGCTCGGAGGTCCCGCTGCCGTAGATCTCGGCGGTATCGATGAAGGTCACGTCGGCATCGAGCGAGGCGGCGAGCGCCTCACGCGCGTCATCGACGCCGTGTTCGCGGTCGAAGCCCCAGAAACGCTGGTCGCCCCACTGCCAGACGCCCATGCCGATGGGCCGGAGTTCGGGGCCACCCGGACCGAGTGAGAGTGAAGGCAGCATTTGCTCATGATAGCGGGAA
>JANMTH010000820.1:0-4062 GCA_031390305.1 Thermoflexaceae bacterium | reverse complement strand
AATGAGACAGGGACGGTTGGGTGGACGTTTGGGAAAGCAATGGGCATGGCAAGCCATCTCCTAGCCTAGAAGACGGCGTGGCAAGCGTCAACACATAGCTCGCGCCCGGCGCGGGACGCGCGACGTGATTTCCATAGTATTGACGCGAACGTTAGCGCGGCGGCGGGTGAGCGGTCAAGGCCTTCATCGCCAAGGCGCCAAGAACGCCAAGGGCTGGTAGGCGGGAGACGAGAGACGAGAGACGGGATGGGGACGGGCGAGGTTCAGGCGCGTTGCCGCGCGCGGCCGATGAGGGCGAGGAGGATGATGACTGCCGCGCAGTCTGTGAGGACGACGGCGCTGGCGAAGAGCGCGAGGGCGGCGACGCGGGGTCCAAGGTTCTGCTCGGTCGGGAAGGCCGGGTCATCCACAAGAAGGCGAGGGCGAGCGGCGTGCCGACGATGAGGACAACGCACCCGACGCGATGGCGAGCAGCCACCACCGCCGTTGCAGGGCGATGGTGGCGAGCAGCGCGATGAGCGGGGAGGCGATGATCAGCGCGAGCAGCGTCAGCGAGATGGCCTCGAAGAGCTGGTGCGGGATCACGGGGCTATGCTACCGGAGGGGCGAGCCGCAGCCAGATGCCACCAGCTGTTGGCATCTGGCCGTGCGCGGATTGCTGGCCCGAATCGCCCTTCGCCCCGGCCATTGCGAATTCACGGCGCGTAGTTCGGCGACGGCGGTCCGCTCGGCGCGAGCGTGAACGTGCCGCTCCCGGGCGTTGACGCGCCGAGGGCGCCAAGCGAAACGGTCTTTGACCCGCTCAGCGTAACGGTCGCCGCGGACGTGGCCGTGCCGCTCACGGCGTAGGCCGCACGCCCCCCTCCGGGGCAGTTGTGGAAGGTGATTGTGCCCGAGACGCTGCTCCCCGTCTGGGTGAGGGTCACGGTCCACCGGTGCGGAGCGTCCGGATTGTCGCAGGTGCCGGCACTCGTCCAACTCCCAGCGAAATTCGACACCGTAGCGGCCGTTGGCGTGGGAGTGGGAGTAGCCGTGGCTGATGGCGTCGGCGTCGGCGCTTCCGCACCTGGCGTCGGCGTCGGCGTAGGATCTTCCGCACTCGGCGTCGGCGTCGGCGTAGGGTCTTCCGCACTCGGCGTCGGCGGCGGCTGGGGCGGAGTCTCGGTGGGCGTGGCCGTTGCCGCCGCGGTCGAAATGGGTTCAGACGTTGCGGACGGGGTGGATGTGAGCGGCGCGGTTGGGGTCGATGTTGGCTCCGCCGTCGCTACTGGTGTGGCCGCTGGCGTCGCGGCGAAAACCTCCGGAACGGTGTCGAGCACTCCCTTAGCTATCGCACCAGCTGCCTCTTCTACGAGGTCCCCGTCGAGGCCGGGGCAGCACTTTTCGAGATCCGACTGAATGCGTGCCTTGATCCGTTCTGCGATCGTATCGCGGGCGCCCGCCTCCGCCGTCCCGAGCGGATTCACGTAGACATCGCGAGCGTACTCGGCCCATTCACTCGCCTTGTCGGCATAATCGATGCCGGTCGTGATGTCGGGGAAGACGTTTCCCAACACGGTCTTGACGACGGTGACGTTGAGGTCAACCCCGCGTGTCGCGAGTTCGGCGCCCTCCTTGTGAGCCGTGGAGAGTTCCGGCCGGCCGCAGTCGCAGGCACCCTGCGCCGCGCCGTAGAACGAAGTGTTGCGCCAGAGGGCACTGCGAATCTGGGCGGCGTTGGCGGCGAGCGCGCCAGACGACAGCTTCTCGGCGAGTTCGTCGAAATCCCTGGCCCCGCCGGTCAGCCCCGGCGGAACGTCGGCGAATGCATCGGCCATGTCGTCGGGAGACATCTGATTGGCGACATTGAGCACGTCCGCAGCGGCGCGTTTCCCGGCGTCCCCCGCGTAGCCAAAGAACCCGAGCAACGAGTCTTTGACGCTAGCCCAGACTCCTGCGGACGCCAGGCCGGTAGACACCATTCGCGGCCCGCCAAGGTTGCTCCGCCTCGCGACCTGGTCGAGGCTCTCCACGGCCTTGAGCGCATCCGCGCGGACGGCCGCCGCCTCCTTGTAGCGGACAAGCAGGGGATCGAGCCCGTCGAGCCCGCCGACGGCGTGTCCAGTAAACAACCGCGCCTTGAACTCGCCCGAGGACGCCTCATAGGCGGTCAGCTCGGTGAGCTTAAGCAAGGCCAGGGCGTTGACGACAGTCCTGAGATCTTTCGCGATATCGTCGTTGTCTCTGGAGTCGGTCTTTTCAAGGGTGGCTGGAAGTTTGAAGGTCTGCTTCCCATCGGCTTGGACACCGCGAAGGACGAGGTGCCGGCCCGAAGCGTCCGCCAGAAACACGTTGTAGCCACCGGCATCGGGAACCGGATATCCGTTACCGTCGCCCGCATATGCAAACACGCGCAGGCGCGCGGAATCGTCCGGGACGGCGACCCAGACCATTCCCTCGTCTGCCGTGGATTTTCCGCCGCCTCCGCATGCCTGGACGATCATCGCCAGCATGATGAAGGCGACCGGGGCGTTCGTTCTGAACAAGCGACTCGGCCGCACGGCACCCCCCCAGATTCAGGCGTTGGGCCACACCTGATGCACCCAAAGCATACCAAAGCGCCCGCATGATGTGTTGACATCGTGCGGGCGTTTGGGTTGTACGTTCTGGACGCCCGGGCGCTACGCCAGGGCGACGGCGACGGCGGCGGCGGGTTCGGGCTGGCGGACCTTTTCGATTGCCAGTTCGTCCGTTTCCCCTTCGATCTTGCGGTCGATGCGGACGGTGTCTCCGGCGCCGAAATCGCCGGAGAGGAGCATCTCGCTGAGGCGGTCTTCGACCTTGTCCTGGATGACGCGGCGGAGAGGCCGGGCCCCGAAGACGGGGTCGTAGCCCTTTTCGCCCATCCAGTCCTTGGCTTCGAAGGTCACTTCGAGGGTGATGCCCTTCATGGCGAGCTGCTTTTCGACGCCCTTCAGTTCGAGGTCGACGATCTTGCGAACGTCTTCCTTGGTGAGGGCGCGGAAGACGACGGTGCTGTCGATGCGGTTGAGGAACTCGGGCTTGAAGACGTTCTTCACTTCGGCGAGGACCTTGTCGCGCATCCGGCCGTAGCGTTCTTCGTCACCGGCGAGGTCGTCGCCGCTGTTCTTGCCGAAGCCGAGACGCGAATCACGCTTGATCAGGTCCGAGCCGATGTTGCCGGACATGATGATGAGGGTGTTGCGGAAATCGACCTTGCGACCCTTGGCGTCGGCCAGGCGGCCTTCGTCGAAGATCTGGAGGAGGAGGTTGAAGACGTCGGGGTGGGCCTTCTCGATCTCGTCGAGGAGGATGAGGCAGTAGCTCTTGCGGCGGACGGTATCGGTGAGCTGGCCACCGTCTTCGTAGCCGACGTAGCCAGGAGGCGCCCCGATGAGGCGGGCAACGGTGTGCTTTTCGCTGAACTCGCTCATGTCGAGCTTAATCATGTTGTCTGGCGAATCGAACATGAATTCGGCGATTGAGCGGGCAAGGTGTGTCTTGCCGACGCCGGTCGGCCCGAGGAAGAGGAAGACGCCGATCGGGCGGCGCGGGTCTTTGAGGCCGGCGCGGGCCCTGCGGACGGCGCGGGAGATCGCTTCGATCGCGGCGTCCTGGCCGATGACGCGATGCTTGAGCGTCTCCTCCATCTTCAAGAGCCGCGAACTCTCTTCGCTGGCGATGCGGGCCATGGGGATGCCCGTCCACATGGAGATGACTTCGGCGATGTCCTCGCCCGTGACGACGGGGGTCGCGATGCCCTGGGACCCCTCGGCCCAGTCGCCCATCTCGTTGATTTTCTCTTGCAGCTTGATCTCACGATCCCGAAGCTCGGCGGCGTATTCGTATTGCTGCGAGGCGATCGCCTGTTCCTTTTCGCGGCGCAGGCTTTCGTTGCCCTTCATCGCCTCCTTGCGGGAGGGCGGAGTGGCTGCACGGCGGATGCGGACGCGGCTCGAGGCCTCGTCAATGAGGTCGATCGCCTTGTCCGGCAAGTGCCTGTCGATGACGTAGCGGGCGGAGAGCTCGGCGGCGTCGGAGAGCGCTTCGTCGCTGATCTTG
>JANMTH010000807.1:0-1562 GCA_031390305.1 Thermoflexaceae bacterium | reverse complement strand
GTTTTATCTGCGGACGACGGACGTAACGGGGTCGATCAAGCTGCCCGAAGGGGTAGAGATGATCATGCCCGGGGACAACGTGACGATGGTGGTGGAGCTGATTCAGCCGGTAGCGGTGGAAGACGGGCTTCGCTTCGCGATCCGCGAAGGCGGCCGCACCGTCGGCGCCGGCGTCGTCACCAAGATCATCTCCTGAACCGCCCACAGGGCGTAGAGTAGAGACTCAGAAAGGGACGCAACCGATGGCGAAGGCCAAGGGCGACCGGATCATCATCCAGATGCAGAGCACGGAAGGCCCCGTGTTTCGCTATACCACCACGAAGAATCGCCGCAACGACTCGGGGAGGATAGAGCTGAAGAAGTACCACCCCGGCCTGCGCAAGCACGTCCTCTTCCGAGAGACGCGGTAACCGGGAAGTGCCACGATCGCCACGCCGCCGTGTGAGCCCAGCCACCGCCGCCGGAGCGGCCGCGACTTCGGCGGCCGAGTCGCGGCGTGTTCGCGGGAACCTGCCCCGGCCCGCCAGCGTCCCGAGCGCTCCCGGCGGCCCCGCTCCCGCCGCCCGCAAACGCCGCGCCAGCCCACTCAGATTTTTGGGCCGGCTCCAACCCCGCTTCGCCGGCGATATCTTCGCCGAGCTCCGCAAGGTCACCTGGCCTACGTTCGTCGAAACTCGCTACCTCACGATGGTGGTAGCGATCGTCGCCATCGCCATGGGCCTCTTCCTCGGCCTGATTGACCTCGGCTTCGGCTGGGTCATAGAGAAGCTGTTCTTTTAAATCATGAGTACTGCCGATAGCACCCAGGAACCACAGCCGATTACGGCTCTTTCGGGCGTGAAGCCCACGATCAAGAAGCCGGTGCGCCGCCGCAAGGACGACGACATCGCCGAACAGGAGCAGCTTCCGGACGACGAGATCAACGCTCCCGGCCGGAAGTGGTACTTCGTCCACACCTACAGCGGCCACGAAAACAAGGTCCGCCACGCCATCAAGGCCACCGTCGAGCAGATGGATGCGAAGGACAAGGTCTTCCACGTCGTCGTCCCCACCGAGGACGAGATCGAGATCCGTGATGGCCAGCGCCGGACGGTGAAGCGCAAGCTCTATCCCGGCTACGTCCTCGTCCAGACCATCGAGCTGAAGGAAGGCGACCCCGATTCCGACGACGCCTGGCACATGATCCGGAATACCACCGGTGTCACCGGCTTCGTCAGTTCCGGTACCCGGCCCGTCTCGCTCTCTGTCGAAGAAGTCCAGCACATCCTCCGGGCGATGCGGATGGAGCAACCGCGCGTGCGCGTCGGCTTCCTCCCCGGCCAGAACATCCGGATTATCACCGGCCCCTTCGAAGACTTCGTCGGCACCGTCGATGACATCGATACCGAGAAGGGCAAGGTCAAGGTCCTGGTGAACATGTTCGGACGGGAAACGCCGGTCACCCTCGACTTCCTCGAGGTCGAAAAGCTCTAGCACTAAATCGAGAAAGTCCACGGTAAGGGAGAGCGCCCACCGTCCTGGGATGGCTCCCCTCGCCCAGCGCACTGGGAGAGGGGTTGGGG
>JANMTH010000806.1:0-21192 GCA_031390305.1 Thermoflexaceae bacterium | reverse complement strand
GGTCGACGATCATCGGCGAATTGAGCACGTCCTCGATCGAGATCGGCTGACCGAAGAAGGCGGCCTTGGGGTGGGCCTGGGCGTTGAAGCGCTGGTCGGCGGCGATCTTCGCGAGCTGGCGGGGCGTGACGCCGAACTCGTGGTTGTAGCGGTTCGCGATCATCGCGTAGCCGTAGCTGCCCTGGACAGCGCCGAAGGGGATCTCGAACTCGGCCTGGGGCGAGCCCCAGATGCCGCCGCCCCAGTCACGCCGCACGGCCTCCGGGGAGATGGTCGGGTCCTGGGGGCTCATGAGGGTGTGGAGGATGCAGACGACGGTGTCGCAGAGCCCGGCCTCGATCGCCATCGCCGCCCGCACGACGCTGGCCGCGCCGGTCGCGCCGCCGAGGTCAATGAGGTCGAAGAAACGCGAGCCGACGCCGAGGTACTCGGTGATGGCGGAAGGGATGAGCATCCGCGCCTCCATCAAGTGGGACGAGGTCGCGAGGCCGTCGATATCGCGGGCGTCCATGCCGGCGTCTTCAATCGCCTGGCGGGCCAGCTCGGCGAACCCTTCGAGGCCCATCCAGAGCTTCTCCGGCCTCCGCCGTGGCGGCAGCTCCGCCACGCCAACGATGGCGGCATCCCCACGTAATCCGCGCATACGCTTCCTCCTGTTGCGGGCGGATTGTAGCGCATGGCGGGGGGCGGGGCGCCACAGGCCATTGGACCAGCGGGGCAGTCAACCGCCGGCGTAGCCATGCTCATACGCCCAGATGACCGCCTGGACGCGGTCGCGGACATTCAGCTTCGCGAGCACGCGCGCTACGTGCGTTTTGACAGTCGCTTCGCCCAAGAACAATGCGACGGCGATCTCGTGGTTCGAGAGGCCTCGCCCGAGGAGCCTGAGCACCTCCTCCTCACGGGCGGTCAACGGCTCGGGGAGAAGCGCCGGCTGAGGCGGGGGGCGGCGGACGAACGAGGCAATCAACCGGCGGGTGACCTGGGGCGCAATCAACGTCTCGCCGGCGGCCACCTGCCGAATCGCAGCGATGAGCTGCTCGGGCTCGACATCCTTCAGAAGAAAGCCACTTGCACCGGCCCGCAGCGCCTCGTAAATATAGTCGTCGAGGTCGAACGTCGTGAGCATCACGACTCGCGGTGGGTCCGGGCTGGCGAGGATCACACGGGCCGCCGCCAGCCCATCCACTCCCGGCATGCGGACATCCATAAGGACGATGTCGGGCCTGACCCGTGCCGCCTGGCGAACCGCCTCGTCTCCATCAGCTGCCTCGGCCACAACCTGCAAATCCGATTCGGAGCCAAGGATGAGCCGGAATCCGGTGCGGACCAACGCCTGGTCATCCGCCAGGAGGATACGGATGGTCACGATGCTGGGTCCTCGATCGGCAGGGAGACGGAGACACGGAAGCCCCGGCCCGGAGTGGGCCCGGCCTCGAACGATCCTCCATAGAGGCCCACCCGCTCACGCATCCCGATCAGACCGTTGCCGCCGGGCCGGATGCTTCCTCCCGTCCCGTCATCGACGACCTCTATATCGAGGCGCTCGGGCGCGAATCGGAGCGTCAGCACGGCCCGCCGCTTGCCCGCGTGCTTGAGCACGTTCGTCAGGCTCTCCTGAATGACGCGGTAGGCGGCCAGATCGACCCCAGGAGGGAGCGCGCGTGCCTCGCCTTCGCGTCGGACATCCACCACCAACCCCGCTGCTTCGACTTCGCCGACCAACCGCTCGACGGAGGCGATGCCGGGCGTTGGAGCGAACGCAGGGCCGTCACCGTCGGTACGGAGCAGCCCGACGAGCCGCCGCATCTCACTAAGCGCCTGACGTCCGGTACGTTCGACCGTTTGAAGCGCGTCCCGAGCGCGCGCGGGGTCGTTTTGCATGGCCAGGCGCGCGCCACCGGCCTGAATGACCATGACGCTGACGTTGTGGGCGACGATATCGTGAAGCTCGCGGGCGATCCGCCCGCGCTCCTCCGCGAGCACCCGGCGGGTCTCGGTCTCGCGATCCCGCTCCAGCCGGGCCGCCTTGTCTTCGAGCAGGAGCAGGAGTTGCGTGCGATTCCGGAACGCTCGGCCGATGGCGGCGGCGGTGGCGGACCAGACCACGACTGGAGCGAATTCCGTCGCGGCTGACAATCCGTTGTCGAACAGGAGAGCGAAGTTGAAGCCGGTGCAGCCCACAAGGGCAGATGCGACCACCAGCCGCGACCCCGTGCTCGCGGCCACCGCGTTCATCGTGAGCATCAGAGCGAAGAACGGTTCGAACGAACCTTGCTCAGTGGGAGGCATGCGGACGGCCGCGACAACCGCGGCGACGACGACGGTCCCGTGTGCCGCCAGCGGATACCGCCGGCGCAACAACACAGCGACCGCGAACACGGCGACGAGGGACGCGCTCGTAAGGGGGCGGCCCGGGTAGCGGTCCGCAACGTTGGCGAGCGCGGCGAAGACGACGACGAACACTGCCGGTCCCCAGTCGAGGATGATGCCGCTCGAAGCCAATCGCCATGCCCTGCCTATCACGGCCGAACTCTACGGCGCTGGCGAGCGTCCCGCATCACCAGTCCGGGTGAACGGCGGTCAACCATGCGAATGACGCAGGATCGTCCTGGCGGCGGACGCGAGGGGTAGCTGTAGGAAGGAGTATGGGCGGCGCCCCCGTTCCGGGGAGCCTCGTTTTGGGAGTGGTGTTCATGTCACAACGTTGGGTCCGCGTTCTCGCCCTTACCGGCGCTCTCTGGATGGTGCTGATCGTCGTCGGGAACGATGTCCTCGGGGATAGTGGGTCCGCTCCTGGAGTCGACGATCCTCCTTCGGCCTTCGCCGAGTACTACGCGAACGAGATAGACACGGTCGCATGGGTGTCAGTCGCGATAGACATCGCGGGGTTCGGATTCGGCCTTGTGTTCGTCGGTTTCATCGCGTCCCGGCTTCGCGAGGCTGGGAGCTTCGGTTCGATCGCCGGCGTAGCCGGGGCAGTGGCCCTTGCGATCAAGCTCGGATCCGCTGCTCCGCAGCTCACGGCGATGTACCGCGCCGACGAGGGATTAGACCCTGAGATCGTGAAGACACTGATTGACCTCAATGGCTTCGCGTTCCTCATCACGTTCCTCCCACTGGGTATTTTCGCCATCGCCACTTCTCTTGGGGCGCTCAGTGCCGGGATCGCTCCAAAGTGGACATGCTGGCTCGGGGTCGTCAGCGGGGTTGCGCTGTTCGTGGGCATGCCGTTGGCAGTATCAGGGCCGGGCTTCCTCGGGATGCTCGCGTTTATCGTCTGGACGGTGGCGTTCAGCGTGGCCATGGCCATTCGGCCTGGTCCGGCGGTTGTAGAGCAGCCCGTGGACGACGCCGGTACCGTCCACGGAGCGCTCCGCTGACGCCCGGCGTTCGTTCGCACACCAAAAGAGGCCCCTGTCGCGAGGGGCCTCTTTTCTTTCGTTTACCAACAGCCAATGGCTGCCGAGCCAATGGCCAACGGCCACCTACCGCTTGGTGAACTGGGGGGCCTTGCGGGCGCGCTTCAGGCCTGGCTTCTTCCGTTCCTTCATCCGCGAATCGCGGGTAAGGAGGTTTTCGCCGCGCTTCAGCATCGGCTTGCTCGCCGGGTCGCTGACGACGAGGGCGCGGGCGATGCCCATTTGAATAGCGCCGGACCAGCCGGTGATGCCGCCGCCCGAGCACTTGATCTGGGCGCTGTACCGCCCTTCGCGGCCGAGCCGGACGAGTGGCGAGAGCACTTCGGCACGATGGATATCGCGGGAGAAGATCTCTTCCATCGGCTTGCCGTTGATAACGATTGCGCCGTTGCCGGGGTAGAGACGGACGCGTGCGACCGCCGTCTTGCGGCGCCCTGTCCCGTAGAAGTAGTGTTGATCGGCCATGATTATTCCTCCGTCTCGGTCGCCGCTTCTTTAACGGCCCCGCTTTCGGCCGCAACCGGTGCGGCCTCGACTGCTGGTTCTGCGACTTTCCGGGTCCGGCTGGCGGCCTTTGGGGCCTCGGCCACTGGTTCGACCACGGCCACCGGTTCGACCACGGCTTCGGCAACAACGGCCGCCGCCATGACGGCGACCGGGGCCACGCTGCCCTGGGGAATGCTGAGGGGGCGCAGGCGCGGGGCCTTCATCGGTTCGATGATGTGGGCGGCGGCGGCCGCTTCACGGGCCGCTTTGGCGTTCGCCGAACCGGCCACCTGGGACTGGTGGGGGTGGTTCGCACGGGCGTACACCTTCAGGTGCTTCGCCATCGATTCGCCGAGGGTACCGCCCGGCAGCATCCCCTTAATGGCGCGCTCAAGGACGCGGTCCGGGAACCTGGCCAGCTGCTGCGGGTAGGTCCGCTTCTTCAGGCCGCCGGGGTATCCGGAATGCCGGTAGTACATCATCTGCGAGGCCTTCCGGCCGGTGACCCGGACCCTCGAGGCGTTGATGATGATCACGAAATCCCCATCGTCGAGGTGGGGTTCGTAGGTCGGCTTGTGCTTTCCACGGAGCAGGATGGCCGCCTCGGAGGCGACACGGCCCAGCGGCTGGTCCGTCGCGTCGATGACGTGCCAGTCCTTGTAGATCTCGGAAGCCTTCACCCGGAACGTTGTATTCATGGCGTGTATCCCTCATCGTACCGCACCTGAACCAGACAGAGCGCGTGAGCGGGGGCGGTTGGCCCCAGCGTCCCCTGCTCCGCCTGTTCCAGCAGGCGTACGAAATCCTCCTCTTGGAGCGAACCACGGCCCAGTCGCACCAGCGCGCCGGTTAGCCGGCGCACCATCTGCGGCAGAAACGCGTCCGCCTCGATGTCGAACAGGATGGCCTCGCCTTCGCGGCGCCATCCCGCCTGGAAAACGTTCCGGACCGAGGTCCGTCCTGTCTCCAGGCGACCGGAGCACGCGATGAAGTCGTGCTTGCCGGTCAGCTTGCCCGCCGCCTTCGCCATCGCGTCGACATCCAGGTCGCCCTGGAGGTGCCACGCCGTGCGGCGGCGGAGGGGGGAACGCGCGCTGGCGTTCCAGACGGTGTAGCAGTAGAGCCGTTTCCGCGCCCATCGTCTCGGGTCGAACCCATCAACGACTTCGCGAACGTCCCGTACCGCCACGTCCTCCGGCAGGTGGGCGTTGAGCGCCCGTCCCACCGTAGCGGCATCCAATCGTGTCTCCACGCTGAAGGCCGCCACCTGGCCGATGGCGTGGACGCCCGAATCCGTGCGTCCCGCCATTTCCACGCGCACCGGCGCTCCGAAGAGCGTCCCCGTTGCGCGTTCCAGTTCTCCCTGTACGGTCCGGCCGCCCGGTTGGACTTGCGATCCAAGGAGGGCCGTCCCGTCGTAGCTTACCGTGGCCGCGAACCGTATCGCGGTCAAGGTTTCAGGATCTCTCCGGGGCGTCCTCCTCGGACTCCACGGGAGCTTCCGTAGCCGCGGCCTCGGGCTCGCTCGCCTGGGGGGCGGTTTCCACCTCGGCTGCGGCCTCCGCGGTGACATCCGCCACCACTTCAGTCTCGACGGCCTCCGCCTCAACGGCTTCGGCCGGCTCATCCACTTCGGGCGCGGCGGCAGCCGGTGCGGCCACGGCGCCCGCTCGCGGCGCCACCGAAGGCGATGCGGTCACGCGCTGTGGCCGCGGTGTCGGCGGGGCATCGACGTAATCGACGAGCTCGATCGAGGCCATCCGCGCGCCGTCGCCCTTGCGGGCTTCGACGGAGGTGATGCGAAGGTAGCCGCCGGGGCGGGTCTTCATCCGCGGGCCGATCTCGTCGAAAACCTTCTTCACGACGTGCGGGTCGTAGACGTAGCTGAGCGCCTGGCGGCGGGCGTGAAGGTCACCCCGGCGGCCGAGCGTGATGATCTTCTCGGCGATCGGCCGAATCTCCTTGGCCTTCGCTTCGGTCGTGGTGATCCGCTCGTAGCGCAACAGGTCGGTGACCAGGTTGCGGAACATGGCGGTGCGATGGGCAGTGTCCCGGCCGAGGTGACGGCCGTGTACGCGGTGACGCATGGTTAGTCCTCGTCGTCGGCGCCGAGCAGATCGTCGTCGCCGACCTCCTTCAGTGCTTCTTTCAGGGCCTTGCCGAGCGCTCCGAGGCTCTGCTCCTCGTCCTCTTCGTCGAGGATTATGGCGCTCGAACGTCCGGGCGCCGGTCGGCGGCCGCGCTGCGGGGTGGCGCCGGAGCCGGCGGCCCTCGCGGGGTCGAGAATCGGCTTCAGGCCCTCGGCGGTGCCATCGACGTAGCCGAGTTCGATCAGCCGGTCGCGGAGTTCGTCGTAGGACTTGCGACCGAAGTTCCGGAGGCCGAGGAGTTCGTCCTCGCTCTTGTCCAGCACCTGGCCCACGGTCATAAGACCGCTACGCTTCAGGCAGTTGTAGGCCCGCACGGAGAGCGAAAGCTCTTCGATCGGGGTGTTGTAGCGGTCGGGCGCCATGAGCAGGCTGATGCCCGTTCCACCGGAGATGGCGGGGCTCCCCGCTGGCAGGGCCATCCCCAGGTCGGGGCGGCCCATCGCGCTAAACAGCGAGAACTGGTCCATCAAGATGTCGGCACTTTGGCCGACGGCATCGACGGCGCCGATGGTGCCATCCGTCCAGACTTCAAGGACGAGACGATCGAAAGTCGTGGACTGACCGACGCGGGTCTTTTCGACGCGGTAGTTCACCTTGCGAATGGGCGAAAAGACGGCATCGACGGGGATAACGCCGATCGGCATGCCCTCGACGATGCCGGCGGGTTCGTAGCCCTTGCCGAGGCGCGCGTGGAACTCGACGTTGAGCCGGGCTCCGGAGCTGTCGAGCGTCGCCAGGTGCAAGTCGGGGTTTACGACTTCGAAGTCGGCGGGCACCTGAAGGTCGCCCGCCTTCACCTCGCCCGGACCTTCGGCGTCGAGCGCGAGGGTACCGGGACGGTTGCTGAGGGCGCGAAGGCGAATCTCCTTCACGTTCAGGAGGAAGTCGGTGACGTCTTCCTGCATGCCGGCGATGGTGGAGAACTCGTGCTGGACCTGTTCCAGGCGGACCGACGTGATCGCGGCGCCTTCGAGCGAACTCAGCAACATGCGCCGAAGCGCGTTGCCGAGTGTAATGCCGTACCCGGGCGCAAGCGGTTCCGCTATGAGCCGGGCGAAGGTTTCGGTCTCTTCATCGATAGTGAGTTCAGGGAGGACATCCTCTGGCGGCTGTCCAATCAACTCGGTGGATTCCATCATGCTCGTGTGTGCCTCACCATCTCCCCGGAAATCACCGGGCGTCCGTTACCGCGAGTAGTATTCGATTACGACGTTTTCGTTGAACATGTGCGATTCGCCCTGGGCGACGATCGGCGGGGCCGTCATCCGCGCGGACATCGCACCGGTATCGAGCGAGATCCAGGACGGCGGGTTCTTGGCTCGCATCCCTTCCTGCACAATTTTGTAGTATTCGCTGCGTTGGCCGCGAGGCGTAAACGTGATCGTGTCCCCGATCTTCAAGTGGGCGGAGGGGATATCGAGCTTGCGGCCATTCACGGCGATGATGCCGTGGCGCGAAATCTGACGTGCCTGGCTCCGCGAATCCGCGAAACCAGCACGATAGACGATGTTGTCGAGGCGCGTTTCGAGCAGCCGCACGAGGTTTTCGCCAGTCACGCCGGAGCCCCGGAGGGCCTCTTTGTAATAGCGCCGGAACTGCTTCTCGAGGACGCCGTAGGTGACCCTGGCGCGCTGCTTTTCACGCAGCTGGAGGCCGCGGTCGGAGACTTTGCGGCGCCGTGCCGGCCGGGGGCCCGGCGGATTTGGCCGCCGATCGTAGCTGCATTTCGGCGTGAAGCAGCGCTCACCCTTCAAGAAGAGCTTTTCGCCATGACGCCGGCAAAGCCGGCAAACGGGCCCTGTGTATCGTGCCATTCGGTACGGTCCTTGCCTTAAACGCGGCGCCGCTTGGGAGGGCGGCAACCGTTGTGCGGAATCGGGGTGACATCGCGGATGGCGGTCACGGTCAGGCCCGTCGATTGGAGCGAACGGATTGCGGCTTCCCGGCCACTCCCCGCGCCCCGGACATAGACTTCGACCTGCTGCATGCCGTGTTCCATCGCGCGGCGCGCGGCGTTTTCGCCAGCGAGCTGAGCGGCGAAGGGCGTGCCCTTGCGGGAACCCTTGAACCCGGAAGCACCCGAACTGGAGAACGAAATGACGTTCCCGTTCGGGTCCGTGAGCGTGACCAGGGTGTTGTTGAACGTGCTCTTGATATAGGCACGCCCGCGTGGGATGGACTTTCGTTCCTTGCGCTTGACGCGGCGCGCGGAGGCCGCGCGTGGGGTTGTTCGCTTCTGGTCTGCCATCGCTGTGCTTTGTCCCTCTTACTTCTTCCCTGCCCGCTTCTTGCCGGCCACGGTCTTGCGCGCTCCGCGCTTCTGACGTGCATTGGTCCGTGTGCGCTGGCCGTGCACCGGCAGGTTACGCCGATGCCGCTGGCCGCGGTAACAGTTGATCTCGACGAGGCGGGCCACGTTCTGCCGCACTTCGCGGCGGAGGTCGCCCTCGACGGTGAAGTGCTTATCGATGTAGTCGCGAATTCGCAACGCTTCATCGTCGGTGAGTTCACGGGCGCGGGTTTCCGTGCTGACCCCGGTCTCCGAAAGGATGCGCTGCGATCGCGTCAATCCAATCCCGAAGATATAGGTCAGCGCGATCTCCATGCGCTTGTCGTTTGGAAGGTCTACGCCTGCAATACGTGCCATACTCTTAGCCCTGCCGCTGCTTGTGCTTGGGATTTTCGCAAATGACCATCACGCGGCGATGACGGCGGATCACCTTGCACTTATCGCAGCGTGGCTTGACTGATGCTCGAACTTTCATCTCTCCCCTGTACCGCTATGCTGGCTGTGCCCGGTCAGAAGCGCTGACCGGACGGACGTTGCGATGGTACCGCCGGGTGAACCTGGACAGTTCCCCCGGGGGTTCGCCTCGCTCCGCCTTCGCCATACACCTTTCTTTCTTGCAGTGAATCTCATCTATGGAAGGGTCAGGACCTCAGCCTCATGACCCTCTCGAATGGCAATCGTATGCTCGAAATGACAGCAAAGGCTACCGTCTTTCATCCTTACAGTCCAGCCGTCGGCCAGCTCTTCGGTGTCCGGATGTCCCATGCTGACCATCGGTTCGAGGGCCAGAACGAGCCCCGTCCTGAGCGGCGTACCGCGGAAACGCATGCGGTGGTTGGTCACGTGCGGCTCTTCGTGCATCGAACGGCCGACCCCATGCCCGCCGTAGCCCTTGACGATGCCCATCCCCGAAGGTTTGATGACGTCCTCGATCGCGCCGCAGATGTCGTTGAGGTGGGTGCCCTTGCCCGCCGCCCGGATGCCTGCCCAGAGCGACTCTTCGGTCACCGAGATCAGTCGCGTTACCTCGGCGGGAACCTGGCCGACGGCCACGGTGATGGCGGCGTCTCCGACGTATCCGTTGAGCGTCGCGCCGAGGTCGAACGTGACGATATCCCCCTCGGCGAGCTTCCGATGCCGGGGGATGCCATGGACCAACTGTTCGTTGATGCTGATACAGATGTTCGAGGGGTAGGGCGGATACTTGGGCGCCGGAGTGTAGTTGCGAAACGTTTCGCTGGCGCCGGCCTTCTTGAACTCACGGTGGACGAACGCTTCGATCTCCTTGACGTCGAGACCGGGCCGCACCATCGTGCGGATCCGCTCCAGCGTCTGGCCGACCAAGCGCCCGGCTGCGCGCATCAACTGCATCTCGTTTTCGGACTTCAGCTTCACGGCCATAGGCGTCGGTTAGACCCCCGCCTGGCCGTCGATGGCCGCGAGGAGCGCGGCCGTGACAGCGTCGAGCGACTGCTCGCCATCGATCTCCCTGAGGACATCGGCCGAGCGGTAGTGTTCGATCAAAGCGGCGGGCGGCTTCTGCTTCTCCAGGCGAGCGGCCACCACTTCTGGCCGGTCGTCGTCCCGCTGGTAGAGCTCGCCGCCACAGGAGTCGCAGCTGCCGGCCGTTGCCGGAGGGTCGTTCTTCTCGTGGTAGAGCTTTCCGCAATCGCGGCAGATCCAGCGGCCACCGAGGCGGCTAACGAGCTCCGCGTCGCGAACGGAGATGAGGAGCGCGAGGCCAATCCGCTGGCCCTTGCCCTGAAGCGCGCCATCAAGCGCCACCGCCTGGACGACGTTCCGCGGGAAGCCATCGAACATCGCCCCGCTGGCGGCGTCCGCCCGGCCAATGCGTTCAAGCAGCATCCGGATGGTGACGGCGTCGGGGACGAGTTCGCCCCTGTCCATGAACGTCTGGGCGAGCAGCCCGAGCTCCGTCTGCGCTTTGACGTTTTCGCGGAACATGTCGCCGGTCGAGATATGCAGAAGCTTTGTCGCGGCGGCGATGCGCTGCGCCTGCGTGCCCTTTCCGGCACCCGGTGGTCCAAGCAAGACGATGAACACTAGCGGATGAACCCTTCGTAGTTGCGCATCAGGAGCTGCGCCTCGAGCTGTTTCATCGTATCGAGCACGACGGCGACGACGATCAGGAATCCGGTGCTCGAAATGGTGAGGGCCCGGACATCGGAGACGAGCCCGATGAAGAAGGGAAGGATGGCGACGAACCCGAGAAAGAGCGCGCCCGCCCAGGTGATGCGCGTCACCACGCGCATCAGGTAGGCCTCTGTCGGCGGTCCCGGGCGGATACCCGGGATGAAGGCGCCCTGGCGCTGAAGCGTCTTGGCCATCTGCTGCTGCTGGTATTGGACCATGGTGTAGAAGAACGTGAAGACGATGACGAGGAGGAAGAGGATGAGCCAGTACCAGCCCGTGCCGCTGCCGCCCCGCCCGCCCTGGAACTGGTTCACGAAGAAGTCGGCGACGCTTTCCAGCCAGCCGCCCGAATTGCGGAAGTACGAAGCGACCGTGGCGGGCAGGATCATGATCGAGAAGGCGAAGATCAGCGGGATCATCCCCGCCATGTTCACGCGGAGCGGAATATGGCTCTGCCCTTGTTGCCGATACATCTTTCCACCTCGGAAGGCGGACCGCGCGTACTGGACGGGCACCCTCCGTTGCGCTTCCTGAAAGAAGACGACGAGGTAGATGAGGCCGATTGCGAACACGGCGATGACGAGGATACCGATGATCGACTCTGTCGAGAGGTTCGGGATCAGGCTCGGCAGCTGGGCCACGATTCCGCCGAAAATGAGCATCGAGATGCCGTTGCCGATGCCATTTTCGGTAATCAGTTCACCGAGCCAGACGAGGAACATGGTGCCGGCCGCGAGCGTGAAGAGGGTCGCGAGCGTGCCGATCATGCTGTTCTGGAAGCCGAAATCATCGATCACACCGCCGCCAACGGTGCTGTTGATGAACGTCAGCTGGCCGTACCCCTGGAAGAAGGCCATGGGAACGGCGAGCCAGTGCGTATAGAGCTGGATCCGCCGCCGTCCCTGCTCGCCCTCTTCCGCCAGGGCCTTGAGTGAGGGCACGAGCGGTTGAAGGATCTGCATCACGATCGAAGCCGTGATGTAGGGGTAGACGCCGAGAGCGGCGACGCTGAGGTTCTGGAGGGCGCCGCCGGAAAAGATGCTGAGGAAGTCGAGCAGGGAGTTGTTGTTGAACGCCTGCTCCAGAGCTGCCTTGTTCACGTTCGGCACGGGAACGTGGGCGACGAACCGGAAAACGACGAGCATAGCAAGCGTGAAGAGCAGCTTGCGCCGCACGTCTTCCTGGCGGAACGCGTCCACCATCGCCTGCAGCAGCCGTGGCCGTGATGCCGGTTGAGCCGTCATTTAGCTCTCCTTTACGTCGTCCGCGCCGATGACGGTGGCGGTGCCGCCAAGTTCGGCGATCCGGGCCATGGCCGAGGCGCTGAACTTGTGCGCCACGATATTCAGCTTCTTCGTGAATTCGCCATCGCCGAGAACCTTCACGGGCTCGCGCAGATGCTTGACGATCCCGGCGGCGCGGAGGTCTTCGGGCGTTACCGTCGAGCCGGCCTCGAAGCGCTCAAGCGTCTGGAGGTTGACTGGCTGGAACGGGATGCGCCACTTGTTGTGGAAGCCGCGCATGACGTGGAACTTCCGCGAAGACGGAAACTGGCCGCCTTCGAAGGCGTCGTACGGGGCGTTCTTACCGCTGCGGGACTTCTGCCCCTTGAGGCCCTTGCCGGCGTAGGTGCCGTGGCCGCTGCCGTTGCCGCGGCCGACACGCTTCTTGGCGTGGGTAGCGCCAGCGTCTGGCTTGAGCTCCGATGCGTCGATCCTCATCAAGCGCCCTCTTCTTTCACCACTACCAGGTGGCGTACCTTATTGAGCATACCGCGAACGTCCGGAGAATCGGCGTGCGAAACCGTCTGGTTAAGACGGCGAAGTCCGAGCGCGCGGATCGTGTCCTTCTGGTCCTGCCGATAGCCGATGGCGCTCTTGCGCCAGGTCACGGAAAGGTTGGCCATCTCAGCCCTCCCCCCGCGCGATCGCGAGGCGGCGGGCACGCGCGCCCTGCGGGTCGCGGAGTGTGCTCAGGCCGTGCATCGTCGCGCGTGCGACGTTGATCGGGTTGCGGCTGCCGAGCGACTTGGCGAGGACATCGGTGACGCCAGCGGATTCCATGATCGCGCGGACGGCGCCACCGGCGATGACGCCGGTACCGTGGCTGGCCGGCTTCATCATCACCCTTGCGGCGCTGTATTCGGCCAGCAGGGGGTGGGCGATGGTGCCGCCCTTCATGGCGATCTGGATCATCTGCTTCCGCGCCAGGGTAGCGCCTTTGCGAATCGCCTCCGGCACTTCGTTCGCCTTGCCGAGGCCGATGCCGACCCCGCCATGGCCATCGCCAACGAAGACGAGGGCGCTGAAGCTGAAGCGCCGGCCGCCTTTGACAACCTTCGCGACGCGGTTGATGTAGACGACTTTCTCAGTTAGCTCTTCCTGGCTCGATTCGTACTGGCCCATCTAGAACCCCAATCCCGCTTCGCGCGCTGCATCGGCAAGGGCGCGAACCCGGCCGTGATACTGGAAGCCACCGCGATCGAAGACGACAATCTCGATCCCGGCGGCCTTCGCGCGCTCGGCGACCGTCTTGCCGACGAGCACGGCGCGCTCCGTCTTGGTCTTACCCGCGGCTTCGGCGAGAAGGACCTTATCGAGGTCGCTGGCGGCTACCAGGGTCTTGCCCGCGACATCGTCGATGACCTGAGCGTAGATGTGGGTGGCGCTACGGAACACGTTCAGCCGCGGCCGGGCCATGGTGCCCGAAACCTTGCGGCGGACACGTGTGTGCCGTCGGACGCGCGCCTCCCGGCGTGTTGCGACACTCATTACTTGCCTACCTTCCCGGCCTTGCCGGCCTTACGGCGGACGCGTTCGCCGCTGTAACGGATGCCCTTACCCTTATATGGCTCGGGCGGCCGAAGTTTCCGGATGTTCGCGGCGACCTGGCCAACCTGTTCCTTGTCGTTCCCCTGGACGAGCACCCGCGGCCCTTCGACCACGAACGTGATCCCGGCCGGGGGAGGAACGACGACAGGGTGCGAGAAGCCGAGCGCGAGCTGCAGGTTCGTGCCCTGGAGCTGAGCGCGGTAGCCGACGCCCTGGACTTCGAGAGTCTTCGTGAAGCCAGTGGTGACCCCGACGACCATATTGTTCAGCAGCGTGCGAGAAAGACCGTGGAGCGCGCGCTGCTTGCCCTCGTCGTTCGGACGGGTGACGACGACATTGCCTTCATCCCGGGTGAGCGTGATCGTCGGCGGGAAGTCCCGCGTGAGCTCACCACGGGGGCCCTTGACGACGACATGGTTCTCGGCGCTCACGGAGAAATCGACCGTGGCCGGCACGGGGACCGGTTGACGTCCAATTCGTGACATCTTTGGCCCCTCCTACCAGATGTAGCAGAGAAGCTCGCCGCCGACAGCCTGCCGGCGGGCTTCCTGCCCGGTCATGATGCCTTTCGGCGTGGAAAGAATGGCGACGCCGAGCCCGCCGTAGACCCGCGGGATCTCGTTGCGCTGCACATAGACGCGAAGGCCGGGCTTGCTAACCCGCTGGAGGCCACTCAACACTGGCTCTTTGCGCCCGCCATAGTTGAGGTCGACCTTCAAGTTGGGCTGCACCTTGCCGTCTTCGGTCACCACGCTGTAGTCCCTGATGAACCCCTCGTCCTTCAGGACGCCGGCGATGGCGACCTTGACCTTCGAGGCGGGCATCAGCACCGAGTCGTGGCGGGATGTCACGGCGTTCCGGATCCGCGTCAACATATCGGCGATTGGGTCATTCACACTCATAGCACTTCCCCCCTGGTTGCGTTCGCACGGATTACCAGCTGGACTTGACGACGCCCGGCAGCAGGCCGCGGTGGGCGAGTTCCCGGAACGTAATGCGCGACAAACCGAACTTCCGGATGTACCCCTTCGGGCGGCCGGTGATGTAGTCGCGATTGTGGATGCGGGTCGGGCTGCTGTTCAGCGGGAGCTTTCGCAGTTCGTCATAGAGCTCGGTGACCCGCCTGGGGTCGCTCCACGACTCACGCAGCTGCGCCTTCAAGGCCCGCCGCCGCGCGCCGTACTTGTCGTTCAACTCTTGCCGCATCTTGTCGCGGTTGACAATCCCTTTCGAAGCCACAGCGGCCCTCCTAGTGTTTCTGGAACGGCATGCCCATCAGCTCAAGGAGCCGCCGTCCCTCTTCGTCGCTTTTGGCCGTGGTAACGATGGTCACCTGGAGGCCTCGTACTTTATCGACCTTGTCGTAGTCGATCTCCGGGAAGATCAGCTGTTCGCGGACCCCCAGGCTGTAGTTGCCGCGGCCATCGAAGGCGTTGGCGTTCAACCCCTGGAAGTCACGAATGCGAGGGAGGGCCGCCACGATGAGGCGGTCCAGGAACTCGAACATCCTCGTCCCACGGAGCGTGACGGAGACCCCGATGGGGTTCCCTTCGCGCAGCCGGAAGTTGGCGATGGAGCGCTTCGCCCGATTGATGATCGGCTTCTGGCCAGTGATCGCGCCGACTTCTTCGGCGGCTTTGTCCAGGGCGTTGGCGTCGGTAAGGGCCTCGCCCATGCCGATGTTGACGACCACTTTCGTGATCTTTGGCACCTGCATCACGTTGGCGTAGCCGTACTGTTCGCGGAGAGCGCCCAGCACTTCGGAATCGTATTTGTCTTTCATTCGCGGCGGCATTTACTCGATGTCCTCTCCGCTGCGCTTGCCCACGCGAACCCAGCTACCATCTTCGCGACGGCGGAAGCCGACGCGGGTTGGCTCGTCCGAGTTCGGGTCAATGAGCATGACGTTGCTCATGTGGATGGGCGCTTCGCGTTCGATAATCGCCGATTGCTGGCCCTGGGCGCGGGCGCGCTGGTGCTTTTTCACCATGTTCACGCCTTCGACGACGAGGCGGTCGGTCTTGGTCACCATGCGGCGCACGGTCCCGCGCTTGCCGCGGTCCTTGCCGGCGATGACCACGACGCGGTCGCCACGTTTGATCTTCGCTGGCACTAGAGCACCTCCGGGGCGAGCGAAACGATCTTCATGAAGTTCCGGTCCCGCAGTTCGCGAGCGACCGGTCCGAAGATCCGCGTCCCTCGCGGGTTCTCACCGTCGGTGGCGAGCAACACGGCGGCGTTTTCATCGAAGCGGATGTACGAGCCGTCTGGCCGGCCATACTCCTTGGTCACGCGGACGACGACCGCCTTGACGACATCGCCCTTCTTCACGGCGGAGTTCGGCTGCGCCACCTTGACGCTGGCGACGATGATGTCGCCTGGCCGCGCGTACCGCCGGCCGCTGCCCCCGAGCACGCGGATGCAGAGCAAAGAACGGGCGCCGGAGTTGTCGGCCACCTTGAGGCGGGATTCCTGCTGAATCATTGCGCCGCCTCCACGGCCTTGGGCGCCGCCTGGGTGGCCACCTCGAAGTCACGGCCGATGGAGGACGGCGAAACGTCCGCCACATCGCCGCGGCTCAAGATCTCGATGACGCGCCAGCGCTTATCGCGAGACATCGGCCGGCATTCGGCGATCCGCACGACATCGCCGAGGCGACAGCTGTTCTCTTCGTCGTGGGCCTTGTACCGCTGCGTGAGCGAAACGACCTTGTGATAGAGACGGTGCTTCTTACGGCGTTCGATAGAAACGACGATCGTCTTATCCATTTTGTCGCTGACGACGGTGCCCTGGATTACGCGTTGCTGGCCCATGCTATTCCTCGCCTTCCAGCGCCGCGATCTCGCGTTCACGCTTGATAGTGCGGAGCCGGGCGATCCGCCGCTTCGCGTTACGAAGCTCCCGGTAGTTCTGAAGCTGCCGGCTGGCGTGCTGGAAGCGCAGGGTAAACAGCGCCCGGTAGCCCTCGTTGATATCCTTGTTCAGGTTCTCTTCGGAAAGCCGGCGAACGTCGGCTGCCTTTTGTTCTGCCATCGTTACACCATCGCCTCTTCCCGCTTCACGATCTTGCATTGGACGGGCAGCTTGTGGGCTGCCCGCGTAAGGGCTTCGCGCATCACGGCTTCGGGGACGCCGCCCACTTCGAACATGATCCGGTTGGGCTTGACGACGGCGACCCACTTGTCTGGAGCGCCCTTGCCCGAGCCCATGCGTGTTTCCGCCGGCTTCGCCGTCACCGGCTTATCGGGGAAGATCCGGATCCAGACCTGGCCACCGCGCTTCATGTAGTTGGTCATCGCGCGCCGGGCGCTTTCGATGTGCCGCGAATCGACCCAGGCGGCGCCTTCGGCTTGCAGGCCAAATTCACCGAAGGCGATGTAGTTGCCGGTCAGCGCCAGGCCGGAACGCCGGCCACGGTGCTGCTTCCGGTGCTTGACTCTGCGAGGTTGGAGCATGGCTACTCGCCTCCCTGGGTCTCACGCTGGACGGCTGCTTGCTGTTCCATCGTGATCGCCGAGTGGACCGGTCCACCAGCCGCCACGGCTTCCGGTGAATCATCTGGCGCGGCCGCCGGGACGGGCGCAAGGATGGGAGTCTCCTCCTCCTCCGCACGCCGGGAATTGTCCTGGCGCAGTTCGGGAAGAATGATCCCCTTGTAGATCCAGCACTTCACGCCGATCCGGCCGAACGTCGTGTGTGCCTCGGCGAGGCCGTAGTCGATATCGGCGCGAAGGGTGTGGCGCGGCACTTGGCCGGCCGTCTCCGATTCGCGGCGCGACATCTCGGCGCCACCGAGGCGGCCGGCGATAGCGACACGGACGCCGACGGCGCCGCGCTGCATCGTCCGCTGAACCGCCTGCTTGACGGCGCGCCGGAAGGCGACGCGGCGCTCCAACTGGTCGGCGACGGAACGCGCCACCAGGTATGCGTCTAGCTCCGGAGTCCGGATCTCCTGAATGTTCACGCGGACGCGGCCGCCGCTGAAGCGCTCCAGGCTGTTCCGCAGCTCCTCGACCTTCGTGCCGCCGCGGCCGATCACGATTCCGGGCTTCGCCGTGTGAATCGTGATCGTCACGAGGTTGGCGTTGCGATCGACCTCGATGTGGCTGATGCTCGCGTCCGGAAGTTCCTTATGGACGTAGGCCCGGAGGTCGAGGTCCTGGTGGAGGCGGAGCATATAGTCCTTCTCCGCGAACCACTTCGACTCCCAGTCGTAAATGATGCCAAGCCGAAACCCGTGCGGGTGTACTTTCTGTCCCAAGTTATGCCCCCCGCTCGTCGAGAATGATGGTGATGTGAGCTGACCGTTTGAGGATTGGACTGGCGCGACCACGTGAGCGCGCCTTGAAGCGCCGCATCGTGCGGCCTTCATCGGCGTAGGCCCGCTTGACAACGAGGTCGTCCACGTCCATGTCGAAGTTGTTCTCCGCGTTCGAAGCCGCCGAGAGCACCGTCTTGGAGACGGAGCGCGCGTGAGGCGACTGGAGATAGCGAAGCAAAGCGAGGGACTGGTCGACGCTGAGGCCCGGGAGCCTTTCGAGGATCAGCCGCACCTTTCGGGCGGAGACGCCGAGATTCTTCGTGGTGGCGCGCACTTCCATCGTTAGCGCCTCACCTTGCTCTGCCGGTCGCTCTTCGAAATATGGCCACGGAAGGTCCGGGTCAGAGCGAATTCGCCGAGCTTGTGGCCGACCATGTTCTCGGTCACGAACACCGGCACGTGTCGCCGCCCGTCGTGAACGGCAATGGTGAGCCCGATCATCTCGGGAAGGATCGTCGAGGCCCGCGACCAGGTCTTGATGACCGACCGGGTCGCCGCGTTCCGCATCGCCATCACTTTCTTTTCCAGTGATGGGTGGATGAATGGGCCCTTTTTCGTTGAGCGTGACATCGGCTACTCCTACTTGTTCCGCCGGCGCTGGATGAACTTGTCGGTCCGCTTGTTGTTGCGGGTCCGGTATCCGAGCGTCGGCTTGCCCCACGGCGTCTTCGGTCCGGGCATTCCGATGGGCGCCCGGCCCTCGCCACCGCCGTGCGGATGGTCGCGGGGGTTCATCACCGAACCGCGAACCTGCGGGCGCCGGCCACGATGGCGTGTCCGGCCCGCCTTCCCCAGCTTGATCAGCGAATGCTCAATGTTGCCGACCTGGCCGACCGTCGCCATGCACTCGATGCGGACGCGCCGCACCTCGCCGCTGGGAAGGCGAACGAGTGCGTAATCGCCTTCTTTCGCCATCAGCTGGGCCGAAACGCCAGCGCTCCGCACCATCTGGCCGCCCTTGCCGGGCGTCAGTTCGATATTGTGAATCTGCGTGCCTGTCGGCAGGTTCGCCAACGGGAGGGTGTTCCCGACGCGAATCTCGGCCGTTGGGCCGCTGAGCAGCGCCGAACCGACAGTCAGGCCGTTCGGCGCGAGGATGTACCGCTTCTCGCCGTCGATGTAGTGCAAGAGCGCGATCCGGGCCGTTCGGTTCGGGTCGTATTCGATGGAGAAGACTTTCGCGGGCACGCCGGCTTTGTCCCGCTTCCAATCGATAATCCGGAGCAGCCGCCGCGAGCCGCCACCACGATGGCGAACGGTGATCCGGCCCTGGTTGTTGCGGCCAGAGCCGCGCTTCCCGAGGGCCACGGTGAGCGACTTCTCGGGCCGGCTCCTCGTGATCTCGGCAAACGAGGCGCCGCTGGCGTCCCGACGTCCGGGGGAGGTTGGCTTGAACTGCTTGATCGCCATCGCTAAATCCCCTCGAACAGTTCGATTTTGTCGCCGTGCACCAGGGTCACGATCGCCTTCTTCCAGTCGGGCCTCTTGGTCACCTTCCGGCCGAAACGCTTCGGCTTACCCTTCATGATCAGCGTGTTCACTTCGGCGACGCGAACGCTGAAGGCCGTCTGGATGGCCTCTTTCACCTGGTTCTTGTTGGCGCGGATATCGACTTCGAAGACGTACTTGTCGAGGCCCGTGAGGACGGTCGTCTTCTCCGTGATGATCGGCCGCAGCAGTACGGCGTAGGGGTGGATCTCCTTAGGCATCTGCCGTCTCCTTGTGGCCGCGGCGCGGCTTCAGGTTGGCCCCACCCCAGAGCGCTTCGACTTTTCGAACGGCCTCTTCGGTCATCACAAGGCGGTGAGCGTTAACCACGTCGACGACGTTCAGATAGGCGGCGGGGAGGGCCTTCGCGAACTCGATGTTCCGCGCCGCAAGGTTCAGGTTGCGCTCGAATTCGCCGCTCACGACGAGGGCGCGACGGTTGACGCCGAGAGAATCCAGCGAATCCTGGACGAGCTTCGTCTTCGGTTCGGCGGGCACCAGGCCATCGACAACGGTGAGTGAGCCGTTGGCGGCGTGGCTGCTGAGGGCCGAACGGAGGGCAAGGCGCCGCATCTGCTTCGGAAGGTCCTTGGCGAAGCTGTGGTGCTTCGGGCCGAAGGCGACGCCGCCACCGACGTGGTGCGAAGCCCGGATGCTGCCCTGGCGCGAACGCCCAAGGCCCTTCTGTTTCCGAATCTTGACGGTGGAGCCTTCGACTTCGCCGCGGCTCTTGGTGTGCGCGCCACCAGCCCGGCGGTTCGCCATCTGGGCGACGTAGGCCTGGTGGAGGACCGAACGGTTCGGCTCGATCCCGAAGACTTCGTCGGCCACGTCGATCTGGCGGAGTTCATTGCCGGCCGTGTCTACAACTGGCAGCTTCACTTCGCCACCTTCCTTGCCGAACGGATCCGGACGAGGCCACCCTTGGGGCCGGGGACGGAGCCGCAGACGAAGATGACTCCGGCGTCATCATTCCGGCCCACGACTTCGAGGTTGCGGACGGTGACGCGCTCGGCGCCCATGTGGCCGGCCATACGCGTCCCTTTGAGGACGCGGCCGGGAGTAGTGCCCGAACCGATGGAACCGGGCGCGCGATGGCGGTCGCTCTGGCCGTGTGTTTTCGGGCCGCCGCTGAAGTTGTGGCGGCGGACGCCGCCCTGGAAGCCGCGACCCTTGCTCGTGGCCGTGACATCGACCTTATCGCCCATCCCGAAGAGCTCCACGCCGAGGCGGTCGCCGAGGGTGTAGCTGGTGTCCTTGGAGACGCGAAACTCGGCGAGGTGTTTGAGCTTGAGGTTCCCGGCCGGCTTGAGGTGGCCGAGTTCGGGCTTGTTGAGCCTCTTGCTTTCCTGGAACCCGATCTGCACGGCGGTGTAGCCGTGCTTCTCTTCCGTACGCATATCCGTCACAAAGCACGGCCCAACCTCGACGGCGGTCGCGCCACGAAGGCGGCCCTTCTCGTCGAAGACTTGGACGGTGCCGAGCTTTCGGCCCAAAAGTCCTTCAATACTCATGGCGGTCTACAGCTTGATTTCGATGTCCACACCACTCGGCAGCTGAAGCCGCATGAGCGTGTCGACGGTCTTGGAGGTCGGCTCGAGAATGTCGATCAGACGCTTATGCGTACGAATCTCGAACTGCTCCCGCGCATCCTTGTAGATGTGTGGGCTCTTCATTACACAGAATTTCTCGATCGAGGTCGGGAGCGGGACAGGCCCCGCCACGGCCGCGCCAGTCCGCTCGGCCGCTTCCACGATCTGCCGGGCCGACTGGTCGATAAGGCGGTGGTCGTACGCCTTTAACTTGATCCGTATCTGCTGACGTGCCATAGCGCGCCCCTCCCTCGATTCTGAACTAAGAGATGATCTTGGTGACGACGCCGGCGCCGACGGTGCGGCCGCCTTCGCGAATCGCGAAGCGAAGCCCGTCTTCCACCGCTACCGGCTGAATCAGCTCCACCACCATCGTCACGTTGTCCCCGGGCATGATCATCTCTACCCCTTCGGGCAGCTTGATCGACCCCGTTACGTCCGTCGTCCGCAGATAAAAC
>JANMTH010000781.1:0-4190 GCA_031390305.1 Thermoflexaceae bacterium | reverse complement strand
CCTGGCCTTGAGGTGGTCGTCCTTCGCGACGGCGAGGTTATCGGCGGCGTCACGGCATTCGCCGGATGCCCGGTGTGGAAGGTGGTAAACGGGTGCAGCAGTCCGCATCCGCCCAGGTCCGATGCCGAGATCTCCCGAACGGATGACGGACGGGCCTGTATGAGCTGGTTCGACACGTTCAACGGCGAGACCGGTTACCGGCTTGAGCTTTCTTACCCCGGCTCACAAGAAACGTTCACGTACCGGACGCCACCGAACACCGTAACGTTCGTCTTCCCACAGGCCGATGTCCTCGGGCTCGGGACCTTCGGGGCCGGCCTCGGACGCAAGGACTTCGCTTACGAAGTCTGGGCGGTGATGTCCGACGGGTCGGAACAGCTAGCCGGGGCGGGTGCCGTGATCGTGAGTTGAGGCCTTGCCGCTTGGCCAACGCACGACCTCCTTTTCGCGCGCCAGAGCGAATGGGAGAACCTGAAGTAGCCCAGAGACGCCGGACGCTCCGAACAGGCAGCCGGGGCGGGCGCCGTGATCGTGGGTTGAGGCCTACCCTTGTTCGCCGAGCTGATCGAGGATGTGGCGCACGATCCGGCCCGTGCGGTCGTACCCCGCACTGCAGTGCACCAGCACCGGCTTCGGCAGCCGTTGGAACTCCCGCCAGGCGTAGTCGTACTGTTCGGGGGTAAACGGCACCGTCAGCTGGTCCGGCGTTGGCACATGGGCGACGGTAAGCCCCGCCTCTTCGTACCGGCCAAGGAGCCCCTGGGGCAGCTCGTGCTTGTACAGCCAGAGCTGGTCCTCGGCGAGCAGGCACATCACCGAACTGATCCCGAACTCCAGCGCCTCGCCGAGCCAGTCATCGACCGTAGCCTGGGGCACGCGATGTTCGGATCCGGGTGTGAAGCCCGGACGTGGGCTTGTGGCGATCAATCCCTGGACGACCCAATTCGGCATGCACGGAAGTGTACGGAGTATCGGAGTTTGGGAGTATCGGGGTAACGGAGTGCTCGCCCTGCGCTTTCGATACTCTGATCTGAAAAACACCGTTGAAAACTGCCCGAACTCCGCAGCTGCGAAGCCCTCACCCCCAACCCCCTCTCCCGACTCCTGCGTCGCGGGCGAGGGGGCGACGGCGGAGATTCGCGTCCTGAACGTTTCGGGTTCGCTGGCCTGGTCGCGCTATTTTCATCCCTCACGCTGGTTGAAGGCGATCCTGCCTCGCGATGCGCTGGGCGAGGGGAGAGGGCGACCGCCTCCGCGTGATCGCGGTAGTGTCCAGATCCTAGGCCCTTTCACACCGACTCAGGCGGCAAGCCATACCGGCCCCCCACTCCGGGCGGCCTGGCGATTGAACCGCCGGGGAACTCAGCGCTCCGCCGCCAGAATGTCCACCGTCTCCCGGATCGCTTCGGCGGCCGCCCGCTCGTGGTTGGCCGCCCGGCGGAGGGCCATCGCCGCCGCCCGGCGCAGCCCGGCGTTGGCGACGTTCCCATGGCCGCCCGCCGGAAAGGGAAAGAGCGTCAGGAGCGGCGAAAGGGCCTGCGTTTGGTCGCTGATCGCGCGTCCGGCCTTCGTCAAGAGTACCCCGAGTTCGGGAAGCGATTCGGCGAGGTCGGCGAGGAAGGCCGCGCCATCGAGCCGCGCCGCCTGGAGGACGGCCAACGTGTAGGCGTTCCCAGCGCGGTCGATTTCGCCATCGCCGTCGAGCGCGTCGGCCCACGCGGCGAGGCCGGCTGTACCCCGCGGCTGGCCATCGGCCGGGCCATCACCGCCATCGAAGCAGAGGAGCGCCGTCTCCAACGCCCCGCGCACCGCCTCTACGGGGTCGACCGCGATGGCCTCGAGGGGCGCGAGCAGCTCGATTCGGCCAAGGGAGGATGGCCAATCCGCCCAGGCCGCGAAATGCCCGAACTCGCCCGAAAGGATGTCATCCACCAGAAAGCCGCCTCGGGCGCGGTCATAGCCGAAGACGACCGCGTGTTCGTGAAGGTGAAAGTCCCAACCGATGAGCGGCCGGCCGCCATCGATGTGGCCGATGGCCCACTCGATTGCGCCATCGCGGATGGCCTCAAGGTCACCCTCAGCCGGGAGGGAGCGGCCGTGGTGTTCCCATCGCCAACCGGTGCGGCCGTAGCGCTGCGCCATCGCCGCCCAGTCGAGGTCGGCGGGACCGCTGGGCAGGGCCGTAACCCCGCCGCGCGTGGCCAGGCAGAAATGCCAGGCGTGGCCGCTAAGACCCATGATCGCGTGCCGCGGAAGGGGCGCGCCGAAGTGAGCGAGGATGCCTTCGAGGGCGCCCGCGGCGCTCGTCCAGTTCGGGGAGATGCGAACTCCGGAGATTTCCTTCACGATCTGAGTGTAGGCGCAGGGTGGGGATGGTGCAGGGATGGGCCGGGGCGCGTATCGTCCCCCTCGCAGCGCCCGTCGTTCATTGAAGCGTAGGGCCGGAGGGTCTCGTTGGTCATCCACGCAGAACAATCCACGCTTGCCAACGGTATGCGTATCGTCACGGCGCCGATGCCGACGGCACAGGCGGCATCGGTCAACCTCTTCGTCGGTGTCGGCTCACGCTCAGAGCCGCAACGCCTCAACGGCATCACCCACTTCCTCGAACACATGGTCTTCAAGGGCACGGAAAGGCGGCCCGACGCGATCATGATCGCCCAGGAGATCGAAGGCGCGGGCGGCACGCTCAACGCCTACACCAACAAAGAGTTCACCTGTTACTGGAACATCGTCCCGTTCGACCGCCTGGCCACGGCGATCGATGTGAGCGCGGATATGCTCCTCAATTCGAAGCTGGAACAGGAGGAGATCGATCGCGAGCGAACCGTCGTCCAACAGGAGCTGAAGCGGAACCACGACAACCCCGGCTCGTGGGCGGGGCGGCTCATCGGTACCTCCGTCTACGGCGAACAGCCCTGCGGCTGGGATGTCGGCGGCTCCGTCGAGCTCGTCCAGGAGATGCACCGGCCGGACTTCGTCGAGCACATCAGCGCCTGGTACCACCCTTCGAACGTGATCCTCTCGGTCGCTGGCAACGTCACCCACGACCAGGTGATGGCGCTCGCCGAGCCGCTCTTTTCGGGGATGCCGGCCGGCGCGATCCCGGCGGTTTCGGCCTACGACCCCGGCGTCGAAGGGCCACGCGTCGCCTCCGAAAGCCGCGAGATCGACCAGTGCAGCCTCTACATCGGGCTCCCGATCTTCGGCCGCGACGACCCGGATCGCTTCGCCCTGCGTGTGATGAACGACATTCTTGGCGCGGGCATGTCCTCCCGGCTCTTCTGGGAGGTGCGCGAAAAGCGTGGCCTCGCCTACTCCGTTGGCTCCGGCTACGGCTTCCTGGCCGATGCCGGCACCTTCACCATCTCGGCCGGCGTCAACCGCGAAAACCTCGCCGAGACGGTCAAGGTCTGCATCTCTGAAACGATGCGGATGGCGACCGAGCTGACCCCCGAAGAGGAACTACGGAAGGCGAAGGACCACTCCATCGGCCGCTTCCGGCTCTCCCTCGAAACGGCACATTCGCTCGGGCAGCGCCACGGCGAACAGCTGATCACGAAAGGCGCGATCGAGTCGATCGAATCCGTCGTCCAACAGCTCGAAGCGATCACGGCCGAAGAGGTCCGCGGCGTCGCCCAGCGCCTGCTCGTCCCCGGAAAGCTCCACGCCTCGGTCGTCGGCCCGAAGATCGATGACGACGAGATCGCGAACGCCCTGGCCGGGTAGGGAATGGCGATCGGCCCCAGGGTCCGTGATAGACTGCATGCATGAAGTGCGAGCCCGACCTGACCCGTATCACTCGCGACCCTGCCGTCCTCCTCGGCCGTCCGTGCATCCGTGGGATCCGCATCAGTGTGACCACGGTTCTCGGCCTTCTCGCGTCGGGCGCGACGGAAGGGGAAGTACTCGAAACGTACCCATTCCTTGAAGCGGAAGATGTTCGAGCGGCTCTGGCGTATGCCGCCTGGCGGTGCAACGAGCAAGAGGTCTTCCTCGCCCCCGCATCATGAAGCTCCTCCTGGATGTTCACGTGCCGCAATCGTGGATAGGCGAGCTCGCCGCGTGCGGATGGGAAGCGGTTGCCTGGGTAACCGTTGGCGATCCGTGCGCATCCGATCTTGAGATCCTGACCTACGCCCGAGCAAATCGCTTCGTCGTGGTGAGCTAGGACCTCGACTTCGGCGGCT
>JANMTH010000698.1:0-3110 GCA_031390305.1 Thermoflexaceae bacterium | reverse complement strand
GGCTCGACGGCGAACTCATCGACGTTGAGGTAGACATCTCGCGCGCCGCGCAGCCGAACACGACGATCGTCGGGCTGCCGGACGTTGCCGTCCAGGAATCGAAGGAGCGCATCCGGGCAGCGATCCGGAACAGTGGCCTCACCTATCCCTTCAACAGCCGGGTAACAGTGAACCTCGCGCCCGGCGACCGCAAGAAGGAAGGGCCGTCTTACGACCTGCCGATCGCCGTAGGCATCCTTCGCGCGAGCGGACAGGTCGTCGCCGACACGGACGACTCTATGTTTGTCGGCGAACTCGCCCTCACGGGCGACTTGCGGCCGGTACGGGGCGTGCTGGCGATCGCCGCCTTCGCGAAGGCGAGGAACTTCCGTCGCGTCTTCGTGCCGCGGTCCAACGCGAACGAGGCGGCGCTCGTGGACGGCATCGACGTGTACCCCGTTGATAGCCTGGCGAGTCTGGCCAGCCATCTGCTCGGAGCGGTCAGCATCGATGTCCACCAGCGGTCCCCTGAAGGCAGCGACCCGGAAACCGTTGGCGCCATGGACTTCGCCGATATCGTAGGCCAGGAGCACGCCAAGCGAGCGATCGAAGTCGCCGCAGCAGGCGGCCACAACCTCCTGATGCGTGGGCCACCGGGTAGCGGCAAGACGCTTCTCGCGAGGGCGATCCCGTCGATCCTTCCGCCGATGACCAACGACGAAGCGCTGGAGGTCACGCGCATCTACAGCGTTGCGGGGATGCTCGCCAACGATGCCGGGATTGTCCGGGCGCGGCCTTTCCGCGCGCCCCATCATACGATCTCGAACGCGGGTCTCGTTGGTGGCGGATCGGTGCCCAGACCCGGCGAAATCACGCTCGCCCATCGCGGAGTGCTCTTCCTCGACGAGTTCCCGGAATTCGACCCGCGGGTGCTGGAGGTGCTGCGCCAGCCCGTCGAGGATCGGCAGGTCACGATCAGCCGGGCGCGATACTCGGTGACGTTCCCGGCGAATTTCGCGCTCATCGGAGCCATGAATCCGTGCAGATGCGGATTTTGGGGAGATGCCCAGCGGGAGTGCACCTGCCCGCCGAGCCAGGTCTCCGCTTATCAACGCCGTGTCTCCGGACCCCTGATGGATCGAGTGGACCTCTTCGTCGATGTGCCTCGTGTAGACTTCGACAAGCTGACTACGGCCCGGCGGGCAGAATCGTCGGTGACGGTGAGGGCGCGTGTGGCCGCGGCCCGGGAACGCCAACGGGAACGGTTCGGCGACTGCGGCAGGCCAGATGTCCACGTGAACGCGGAGATGCCACCACCGTTGGTGCGTGACCTCGTCCAGGCGCGGCTGGATGATGATGCGACCAGCTTGTTGCGGCGGGCGGTGGATCAGCTCAATCTCTCGGCCCGCGCCTATCACCGCGTCCTCAAGCTCGCACGTACGATCGCGGACCTGGATGGGTCAGACACGGTCCAGTTGTCCCACATCGCCGAGGGAGTCCAGTACCGCCAACGCGCGGAATGAGGGCGGCGCCAGGTTCTGGCGCCGCCGCCTATGGCCAACGGAAGTCGTGTTTGCAGCGGGCGCAGCGGACCTCGACCACCGCGCCTGCGGACGCCATGCATGCAAGGCGGTTGCACCGCGGGCAGCGGACGGGTAGGCGGGTGGGGAGCGCGTTCGTCGTCAATGGTTCGTCCTTCCTGTTGAGCTGGATGGGCGTCTCCGCTGCAGGGCGCCCTTCGTCTCTCGCGGGCATCCGCTCGCCCTTCGTTCGTCGTCCAACCCCGCATACCTTGGAGAGAGTGTGAGAGGTTCGGGGCCGCCGTCACGCCTTCGCGCATTCGCTTTTGTTGGTTCGCCGTCGACCGCTGCAGACCTCGGAAGGGACGTGACGGGGTTCTTCCGACGATGCGCCGCGTCTGGGTAGCTACGCTTCCTACTCCCGCTTAAACGATGTCCACCCCTTTCGGCTCGGCGACACTCTGCCAGACCCTCTGACCGCGACGGCCGACGCGGCAAACCACGCTGTAGTCGAGCATCGGGTGGTAGGCGACTGCGCGCGTCCCCTGCTTCCCCAGTGCCCGCTTGGCGCGTAGCCAGCGGGTCGTGCCATCAGGTTGCGGGAAGTACGTCCGGACCGGCCGTTCCCCGCACGCTTTTGATGCAGGACTACCGGGGAGACGCAGTTCCCGGTTCAAGCGCCGGGCCGAGCCGCGCGCGCCGAGACCGTGGTGTGAGCGGCGGATATCGCCGTGGCGGCGCATCAGGTCGCCGCTCTTTCCCCTGTAAAACCCGAAGTCGCCCAGCTCCTCAGGCACCTCGCCACCGTGCCGGCCGGCCTGTTCGCGGTGAGTCAGGCGGACGTGAACCTCTGCGACCTTGCTTGCGTTGCCGTAGGTGTTCTCATAACGGCGCTGGGTGGCCGGGCAGACGCCCGTCAGGGCGGCCACGTGGCGTCGGGTCAGGGGGACTCCGCTGTCGTCGGTCGCGTAGACAGTTGTTGAGAACGCAGCCCGAAGTGCCGATGGGGCGACCAAAGACCGCGAGTCGATGAGTCTCTCTCTCGAGACGCGGTTGATACCAAAGCGATCGGCCACCGTCCGGTTGCGGACATAAAACACGCGGCCTCTGCCGATTCGCCAGTAACTACCTGCCCCTCGCTGGAGGATTCGCCGTGCCTGGCGCCAGCCGACGCCGCGCGACTGCTTCAAGAGTCTGGCAGCCGCGACCAACGAGAGCTGGCCCGAGCCGGCAGGGTCGGCGGCGCGAAGGAGAAGCCAGGCCGCGAGCAGGTGTTGCTCTCGCACCTTCAGCGCCTCTCCGGCGAACTGCGGCAACACTCGGATGAAGCGAGGGACGCCGTGTTCGTCGGTAGGAATCGGCGCTCCAGGGCACCAGGTGGCCCAGGGTGGCGTCTCAGCAAAGGATAGGGTCGTTCCAACCGGCGCGCTCATGGCAGCACCAAAGTCCGCCGGCAGTTGGTGTACTGACTTCCAAATTACCTCCCCCATTTCCGGCCACTTGGTAGCTGTATATGTAAAGGTCAGTGTAGTTATAGCCATAGATCGTCAGGCCGTGGCTGGGGGGCTGCGCCCGTTGCGACTGTGTGCTCACATTTTTAGTTGGCGTCTC
>JANMTH010000697.1:0-6391 GCA_031390305.1 Thermoflexaceae bacterium | reverse complement strand
GGGTACGATTTTGGGCGAAGTCGACAATAACGCATTGCTCAGAGTAATTTCCCGAGGCTAGCCTTCGAGACGAAGGATATGACTCCTGAGTTTTTCATCACCCTGCTAGAGGCCCGGACGGCTCGGGGGGGGCGTAGGCTGGCCCCGAGGGACGGGCGTTAGCCCGTGGCCAACGCCGCCTCCGGGCCAACGAGGAGGACGGGCATGTGCGCACGCTTCACGACCTCTTCGTGGAGACTCCCGAACAGCGCCTGGCCCACACCGTGGCGTCCACGCGTTCCCATCGCGATGAAATCGACGCCGAGGCGTTCGGCGTGCTCGACGATCGCGGTGGCGGCATCGGCGTCCGCCACGTGGATCTTCACGGCGAGCGCCGGAAACCACTTCGCGACGACGCCCCGCAGGTAGTCCATTCGTTCTTCGTGCGCGCGGGTGAGCGCCTGGGAGCGGCTTTCCGCCTGGTGCGGCAAGGGCTCGCGCACATTCAACGACTGGCCACTCATGGTCCCGGCCGGCGTCGCGGAATGGACGAACCCCGGATTGGCTACGGTCTCCTTCGAGTCGCCAGAATGGAGAACGCTCAAGAGGTGGATCTCGGCAGCCGTTTCGCCTGCCCAGGTGGCGACGGCGCGGGCCGCCCGTTCGCCAACCGGTGTTCCGTCGAGTGCGATCATGACGCGCATGGTTCGTGTCTCCTTTTCGCTCTCAGTATCTCGCTCCCGCGCCCGGCCGGGATGGGCCGGAAGGCTCGATCGGCGGGGCCATTGGGCGCAACGCTGGCGAAACGTTATCCACCGCTCGTTAGTGACTTTGGCCCGTGAGGCGCACGAGTTCGCGCTGGAGTGGCTCGATATCGACCACCATCGGCAGGTAGGCGGAGCCGCCAGCCTTCAGGTATTCAGCCTCTTCCTGTGCCGAAGGGAGCGGCGCGAGGACGACCACACGGACGCCCTGGCCGGCGAGCGAGGCGCAGAGCGAAACAGAGCAATGTGGCGAGGTGGTGACGACGACATCGCCGAGGTGGAGGCCTTCGAAAACGGCGAGCGGGGTAAATTCCAACTCGCCCGCACGCGACAGCCGGCGGATGAGCGCCTGGCGGAGTTCTGAATCGAGCGCGGCGAGGAAGACATGCGAAGCCATTGGATCCGAGTGTTACGCTCTGCCCGCCTTCTTGAGAGGGCCGTTCGGTAGCGTTCTCCGGGTCCCAGTGGCCCTACCAGAACGTTCGCCCGAGCGGCCTTCAACCCGCGAGGCCGGCCGCCCACCCGGCCCAAAGGGCCCCGAGAACGAGGCCGAGCCCGGTGATGACCCGGACGGCGAAGGAGCGCTGGCGGCCGAGCCCGCTGAGCACGGCCTTCGTCAGCGTGTTCGTCGTCATCGCCAGAACGATGGCCAAAGCGGCGATCCGAGGCGTCACCGTCCCCGCTTCGGCGAGTGCCGCCGCCGCCGCGCCCGCCGCGTGCGCGTCCGCGAAGCCCGCGAGAGCGGCGGAAAGGAGGAGACCCGCGTCGCCAAGGAGATCCGCCAGCATCGCTGAGACGAAGAGGACACCCGTGATCGTGAGGGCGAAAGCGAACGCGGACTTCAGGTCGAAGGCGCGGCCGGGCGGCGGCACGGGCGCATCGCTTCCCGAACGCGCTCCATAGAACACGAACGCGCCGAACACAGCCGCCACCGCTCCGCCCGCCAGAAGCGCTGGCCAGAGCTCGCGCAGCGTCGCCTCGTTCCCGGAGGAGAGGACGACGACCATCTGGACGAACGTGGCGACGGTTGAGAGGACCGCCCCCGCTGCGGCCGGCCTGGCCAGGGCAGGTTCACGCCGCGCAAGGGCGGCCATGGAGCCGATCGTCGCCGCGCTCGAGACGAACCCGCCAGCGAGGCCCGCGATCGGAAGGCCGAAGCGCGGGCCCAGCACGCGGAGCGCCACGTAACCGCCGCCGCTGATCGCCAGTACCAGCACCAGCAGCCGCCACATGCGGAACGGATTGAGGACGCCGTACGGCCCTACCGTCTCGTTCGGGAGGATTGGCAGGACGACGACGGCCGCCGCCGTGAACACAAGGAGGTCGTGAAGTTCGGCTTCCGTGAGGAGCTGGCTGACGAACCGGTGGAGCGCCTGCCGCGAAGCAAGCAGGACGGCCGTCCCGACGCCCAGCGCGGCGGCCAGAGCCGGCTCCTCCCAGGCGAGGAGCCCGAGCAGGAACGTCGTGACCATCTCCATCTCCGTGTTCAGGCCAGGGTCATCGCGCTATCTGTGGTGGTAGCTGGCGTTTGCCGCCGCGCCAACGAAGGCCAGGCCCACGGCCGCCAGCGCTTCGTTCTCCAGCGCCGCCGCAAGGCCGCCGGCCAGTGCGACCAGCGTGAATGTGCGGATGCCAGCCGCGGCCCGCCCCGGACCCTGGCCCTTCTGGCGTTCTCGTTCAAGGCCAATGAGGAGACCGATGGCCGCGGCGATCGCGAGGTTCATCGTCGCCCCCGCGTTTTGGCGGCGCCGCGCCGAATCTCGTCGTTGGCCAATGAGCGTTCCACGTAGCTGGCCATCCTAGCCTCCCCATGGCGAGAGGGCCTTGTCCGAGCTGGGACGGTCGCTTCCGGGCCCCGCCGGGGTGTATCGTTCGAACGGTGGAAGATGTAATCCGAGTACTGCTTGCCGACGATCACGATCTCGTACGTGGCGGGCTGAAGGCCGCTCTTCGCGCTCACGAGGACTTCTCCGTGGTCGGCGAAGCGCGCGACGGCCGCGAGGCGGTGCGTGAGTCGAAGCGGCTCGAACCCCATCTCGTCGTGATGGACATCCGCATGCCGGGAATGTCCGGGATCGAAGCGTGCAGGGAGATCCGGGACGCTCAGCCCGACGTCAACGTCCTGATCCTCACCTCCTTCAGTGACGACAAAGCGGTCATGTCCGCAATCGTCGCCGGGGCGGCGGGCTTCGTCCTCAAGAACGTTCAGTCCGCCGAGTTGATCAGCGCGATGCGCACCGTTGGCAGGGGCGGAAAGACGCTCGACTCGACGAGCGCGGCCGCCGTCATCGACCATGTCCGGCGGGGGCTGGTCCTCAGTCCGGAGGACCAGATCGCCGCGCAGCTCACCGAACGCGAACTCAGCATCCTCGACATGATCGCTGAAGGGCTTACGAACCGCGAGATCGGCGAACGGCTCTTCCTCTCAGAGAAGACCATCAAGCACCACGTCAGCGACATCCTCAGCAAGCTCGGAATCCATCGGCGGGTCGAAGCGGCGGCGTTCGCCCTGCGCCGCGCAGCCAACAAGCTTGACTGAGACAGGCGCCCCTGGCCTGCGAGAGGCAACGATGGATGGTTCGGCCGGGGGCCAACTTATCGACGCACTGCTCGACGCCGTTCCCGTCGGCATTCTCCGAATCGACGCCGAGGGCGCCTGCGGCTTCGCCAACGGCCATTGGGCGGAGATGACGCGGTGGCCGCCCGTGTCCGCGCTGGGCCAAGGCTGGAAGCTGCAGGTGCACCCGGATGACCATTCCTCAAGCCTCGGCCGCCTGGAGGCGGCAATCCGCGCTGGAAAGCCCACCATCGAAGAGGTCCGCCTCGTTCGCCCCGACGGCTTCACCGTCTGGACCGTCGCCCACCTCAGCGCGACGCGCGAACCGCCCGCCGACGGCGGGACGATCCTGACGTTTACCGACATAACGACTGTCCGCGCCGCCCACGATACCGCTCTCCGCGCCGAGAGCCTCGGTAACCTGGCCGAGACCAGCGCCCTCCTGGATGTAGACGGGCTTGTCTCCTTGCTCCACCGCATCGTCCGCCGCGCCCGTGAAGTGACGAACGCGCGATTTGCCGCCATCTCAACCTTCGACGACCACGGCGCCATGGAGCGCTTCATCTACGACGGAATGCCCGATGAGCAGGCGCAACGCCTCGGCAGCCCACCCACCGGCCGCGGCCTCCTCGGCATTCTCGTCCGTCACGATCGGCCAATACGCCTCGACGACCTTCGCACCCACGAGTCCTACACCGGCTGGGCGGAGGGTCACCCCGCGATGCAGGCGTTTCTCGGCGTTCCGATCCGCGCCGGCGGCCGGACCATCGGCTCGCTCTACATGACGCGCGAATCGGGCGAGCCAGCCTTCACCGAGACGGATGAGTTCGCCGGTACCGTCCTCGCCCTCCAGGTCGCGCTCAGCGTCTCCGCCGCCCTCGCCCAACAGCGCCGCGGCCGCGTCTCGATGCTCGAAGAGCGCGTCCGGATAGCGCACGACCTCCACGATGGCACGATCCAGACGCTCTACGCGATGGGCCTGGAGATCGACGCCGGACGCCAGCGAGCCGACCTCAGCGAGGACGTCCGCGAGACCCTCGACACGGCCATCGAACGGATCAATCGGCTGATAAGCGACATCCGCCAGTACATCTCGATGCTCGAGGCGGAGACGCCGGTCGCAGAGCCGGAACTCGCGCGGGACCTTCCCTTCATCATCCGTCAGATCGTCCCGGGCGGGATCCACACGGTTCTCAATGTCACGGCGCCGGCTCTCCAGGAGCTCGGCGCGCGCGAAGTCGAAGACCTCCTCTTCATCGCCCGTGAGGCGTTGAGCAACGCCATCCGGCACGGCGCACCGACGAAGATCGCCGTGGACCTTCGCCAGACCGCGCTCGAGACGGCGCTGACGATCCAGGACAACGGCGTGGGGTTCGACCCGGCTACGGTCCGGGCAGGGTTGGGTACCACGACGATGAGGACACGGACGGAGCGGCTCGGGGCGGCGCTCACCGTGCTCGGCATCCCCGGCATGGGCGCGACGGTACGGGTGGCAATCCCTCGCTACCGCGACGACGAAGAAGCCACTGACGCGGCCCATGAGGCTGCCTCAGGGGCTTGACGTTCTAAGAACGCTTGTTCTAAAGTGACCCCGAACCTCGTTTACGGAGATGGGCACATGCGGACGTTTCTCGGCCATGTTGAGATCAAAGTGAAGCCGGAAAGCCTCGCTTTCTACAAGGAATTCCTTGCCTTCGCCGGCTGGCCGGTGCTGCACGAGGACGTGACCATGGTCGGCGTCGGCGGCACGGGTAAGGACAGTCTCTGGTTTGCGGCCAGCGCGAACGGTGCGGCCAACGACCACGACGGCCCGGGAATGAACCACCTCGGCTTCGGGGCGGAATCGATCGCGGATGTCGACGCCGTTGTGGCCTGGCTCGGCGAGAAGGGCATGCCGGCGCTCTTCGAGACGCCGCGCCACCGGCCCGAGTTCTCCGCCGGCCCGGACCAGACCTACTACCAGGTGATGTTCGAGACGCCCGACGGCCTCCTCTTCGAAGTGGTCTACACAGGCCCCAAGTAACCGGCCGGGCGCGGTTTCGCTCGCGCGGCGCGTGAGCTACGATCCGCGCGGTGGACGAAGATGGCGCGGCGCTCCGGGAGTGCCCCGTGGGAGGTGTCTCGTGTCCCGTCAGGGCAGCGACTTTTGGAACCGCGCGGACCTGGCAGCGGTGCTCCAAGGCATACTCCGGGCGTCAGGCCGATCCATCGACGAGCTGTCGGTCGCCGACCTTGCGCCTCTCGATCAGTTTCATGCTGGCGGAAGGGAAGCAACCCTCAGCCTCGCCCGGCTCCTGGCGCCGCAGCCGGGCACGCGAGTCCTGGATGTCGGCGGCGGTCTCGGCGGACCGGCGCGCACGCTCGCCGCTGAGTTCGCCTGTGTCGTCACGGTTGTCGACCTGACTCCGGACTACCTTGAAGCTGGCGCGATGCTCACGAAACTCGTGGGACTGGCCGAACATGTGCAATTCGACTTCGGCGACGCGCTCGATCTCCCCTATCCTCCCGGAAGCTTCGACGTGGTCTGGACGCAGAACAGTGGCATGAACATCTCGGACAAGGCCGCACTCTACGCGGGCTTTCGGCGTGTGCTCCGACCCGGGGGCCGGCTGGCGACGCAAGAACCTGTTTCCGGTCCCAACGGCCCGCCGATTCACTTCCCGTTGATGTGGGCCGACGACCCGGGGTTAAGCCACGTGGGAACTGCCGAGGAGCTCGTCGCAACCATTACTGGTGCTGGCTTCATTCCGCTCGCGAACGAGCCCCACCTTGTCGCGCCGGGGCCGCTGGCGACGTTCGCTATTGCCGGGGGTCAGACGTACAGCATTGCGGAACTGGTAAAAGGTGATCGCCTGAGCGAGATCATGTCCGCCGGAAAGCGCAATCGCGAGGAGGGCCGAATAGCGAGCCTGATGGCGGTGTTCGAAAGGGCCTGACGCAGCGAGCTGGCTCCCGCACGGAACAGCCGTTGGCATCACGTGGTGGCGGACGCGGTCCGGTCGGCGATCAATCTGTGGCGCCGCCCCAGGCCCTCCTGATCTTCGCTCAGCGCACGCGCCCCTCACTTCCCCGCTGGCGCTCTTGGCGTCTT
>JANMTH010000654.1:0-1524 GCA_031390305.1 Thermoflexaceae bacterium | reverse complement strand
GGCGGCGTGGGCGCCGCGAAGGAAGCTGTGGACACGGGGGAACACCCCCGAAACCAGGCACGAGGTCCACAGCCATGCAACTCCCGATCATCACCAGCCACCGCCCAACCATTGGCCACCGCGCCATCGGCGCCGCCCTCGCCACCGTCACACTCGCCATCACCGGGATCGCCGTCTGGGCGCTCGTCGCCGCCAGCGGCGGCGATACCACAGACGCGCCTTCGACCCGCGCCAACGACACCACCAGTACGAGCCTTGCAACGGTTGAAGCGCAAGTCCTCTTCGTCGATGCCAGCACAGACGATGCCACGGCCATCCAGGGCTTCGCCGACGGCCTCGCCGGCCCGGGACGCATTCGCGTCGCAAACCTGCGCGCGGCGTCGTCCGCGAGCCTTGGCGTCCAGACTGACCAGCAGGCGGTCTTGATCGTCGGGAGCGAGGCGGAGCGACTCGACGTAGCGAGGTTCCTTAACGTTCTTCCGGTCCGTGAGCGGGCGCTTGTGGTCATCGATGTCGCCAGTCCCGATGTCTCGCAAGTCGCGGTTGCGGGCGCCTACCGGCTTGCCGGGATCACCCGTGTCGTCGACCTCCGGGCCGACTGACGGCCGTGCCAGGCCAAGGAAAGACCCGGGCAGTCGCCCGGGCCTTTCTGCGTGTTCAGGTGGACGTATCGAGCCCCGATTGCCCGAACCAGCGGGTGGCGGCCGCACGGTTGGCGGAACCGGTCTTGTTGAAGATGCTCTGCACGTGGCTGGCCACCGTCGGTGGGCTGACCACGAGCTTCTCGGCGACCTGGGCATTGGTGAGACCGTGAGCGACGAGGCGCAGCACCTCGACCTCCCGCTCCGAAAGCCCGGCCGGGTAGGCCGGCCGCTTCGGCGGGCCGAGTGCGTCGAGCACGGCCTGTGCCCGTTCGCCCGTGGGGCGCATCCCCATCGACTGGGCCTGGGAGACGGCCGCGGTGGCGAGTGCCCTCGCCCGCTCGCGGTCGCCTGCGCCGGAGCGCTTGAGGAGCATCGCGGCGTACTCGGCATTGGTCTTCGCCAGCGCCGGGCGGTGGCCCATGCGGCCGTTCATGGCGAGCGCGTCTTCGAAGTGGCGCTCGGCGTCGCCGTAGCGCTCCATGAGCGAGGCCAGCATGCCGAGCTGCTGGGAAACGGAGCCGTAGGAGAAGCCCGGCATGCCGATGTCGGCGTTGAGGTGGGCCAGCGGGAGGGCGAGGTCGTACAACTCCTGGGAATATTCGACTGTGCTGAGCAACGCGCAGGTATCGGCGGCTGAGGCGACTGACGTGAGATACGCGTTGTCCCGCGGGAAAGCGAAGCCCCCTTCCGCGATTTCGCTCATAGTTCGGCGAGCGCCAGACGCGTCGCCGGCAGCCTGCTGCAACCGGGCGAATGGCGCCGCCCACGTAGGCGAACCCGCGAACGGCTTCGCCCAACGCTCCACGACATCCCAAACCTCCGCAAGGCGGCCCTGGTCCCGCCGCTGCCAGACGCGCTGCATCTCCGCCACGAGTTGTGC
>JANMTH010000617.1:0-2712 GCA_031390305.1 Thermoflexaceae bacterium | reverse complement strand
GCCGACGCTGCGTGAGGCGGAGGAGCGTTCGATCCCGATCTACGTGATCATGAGCAATACGGGCTTCCAGATGGAGCAGGCTCTGCTCCAGTTCCGGGGGGGCGAAGGAAGCGTGCGGAAGGACCCGATCGCGGAGGTCTGGCGGGAGACGGAGGAGGCGATCGCCTCGGTGATCGAGGCGGGCCGTCCGATCGAGTTGCCGCCGGCGAACAGCTACGTGAGGCGCCTGCAGCACGAGATGGCGACGCGTTACAACCTGGACTCGAAGAGTTCGGGGAAGGAGCCGCAGCGGCGGGTGCGGATCCTGCCGGTGGCGGGGGGCGGGTTCGAGCGGTAGGGCGCGTGGCGATTGGTAGTCGTGGCCCACCGGGGGAGGGGCCGTACACTGCTGGGATGACGGGACGGTTCATCGTGCTGGAGGGTGGCGAGGGGGCGGGGAAATCGACGTTGTTGGCGGCGCTGGCGGAGCGCGTCGCCGCTACCGGCCGCGAGGTGGTGACGGCGCGGGAACCGGGCGGGACAGCGGCGGGGGAGCTGGTGCGGACGCTGTTGCACGAGCGGCTGACGCCCTGGGGCGAGACGTTCGCGTTCCTTGTGGCACGCTCGCAGATCGTGGCCGAAGTGATCCGGCCGGCGATTGAAGGCGGGGCGGTGGTGATCTGCGACCGCTTCGAGGCCAGTACCTTCGCCTACCAAGGGTATGCTCGGGGGCTGAATCTTGAGGCGCTGCGAACGGCGAACCGGCTGGCCACGGGCGGACTGGAGCCGGATATGACGCTCTACCTGGACATCGAGCCCGCGGCCGGCCTGCGGCGGAAACACGGGGAGACGGAGGCTATCCGCACGGGGTTGGAGGGGGTGGCGTTCCACCGCAAGGTGCGGGCGGGCTATCAGCAGCTGGGGATGGCGGCGGCGCCGGGGACGTGGATCACCCTGGACGGGTTACGTGAGCCGGGCGAGATCGCGCGGTGGGCTTGGGAGGCGGTTGAGGGGCTGGTCGAGCTGCCGTGAAGTTCGTAGCTTCGGCGATTGGCCCTCAACCCCAACCCCCTCTCCCGACTCCTGCGTCGCGGGCGAGGGGGCGACGGCGGTAAAGCCGTGGTTCACTCATCGACGGGCGGGCCGGCGGCGAGGATGCGTTTGGCGAGCGCCTGGCGCTCGTAGGCGGGGGCTTCGAGCGGGAGCTTTCGGCTATAGCGGAGGCCGGCCTTGAGCATATCGAGGCCGTAGCGGGCGAGGAAGCGGGGGACGCCCATCTCACGATATTGGCCGACGTGGACCAATTCGTGCGCGAGCAGGGCGAGGTCGTCGCGCTTCGCTTCGCTGACGAACCAGATGTTGGCGCCAACGGTTATGGCGCTCTTTTTTACGAGGCGGAGGTACCAGCTGAGCGGGCCGCCAATGTGGAGGCGAACATCGGCGAGGGCGAGGCCGTCATCGAGGAGGGCGTTGGCCTGGAGCCATTGCCCGGTGGTCGAAACGACGCTGGTGGTGGTCATGACGGGACGCCAGCGGTGCGGGCAGCGTGCTCGCGGAGGAGCTTCGGCGGCGCGCACCGCTCCCACGCCTCCCAGAGCAGCGCTTCGAGGACGGGCGTAGCGATGAGATTCAGCCGGACAAGGACGTAGGGCCCGTTCTCGTAGTGGGGCGTGACGTAGAAGACCCCCGGGTCGGTTGCGATGAGCGCGTCGCGGAAGAAGAGACCGGCCTTGATGACGGCGGCGCCGTCTTCGGCCCGAACACGGGTGAAGAAGCGGCCGGCGAGCTTGAACGATGGCTCGCCGTAGCTCGTGCCACGTTCGGCGCCGGGGAGGGCGAGGACGATTTCGGCGAATTCGTCGGCGGTCATGGCGTCAGGCCCGTCCTCTCGGCAGGCCGAGGATGGCGGCCGCTTCGTCCGGGGTGGCGATGGGGCGGCCCGCCGCTTCGGCGGCCTTCACGAGTTCGCGGACGAGGTCGACGTTCGAGGGTGTCCGAGGGCCGGCGTAGTCTTCGAGGCCGACGCGGACGTGGCCGCCGCGGGCGATGGCGAGCGCGGCCATGCCGCTGCCCAGACAGTCGCCACCGAGAACGGCCACAAGCCAGGGGAGGCCGCTGCCGGCGACCATCTCGAGGTAGGCGTTGAGGGCGGCCTCGGTGGGAGGGAGGCCGAAATTGGCGCCCTCGCCGCCGAAGTAGAACTTGATGAGGGCACCCGCGGGCAGCCTGCCGGCGCGGGCATAGCGCATGGCGACGCGAACGAAACCTGGCTCGAAGTTGGAGACGCTGGGACCGAGTTGGAGGCGCTCGCAGGTCTCGACCATGTAACGGATGTCGCGGAAGGTGTTGATGTAGGCGGCGTCGATCGCCATGGGCAGGCCTTCGGCGTCGGTTCCGCCGACGTTGACGCAACCGGGGTCGATGAGCCCGAGGCGGAGAACACCAGCCTCGCAGAGCGCGGGGATGTGGGCGTAGCGCTCCTCGATGGTGGTGTTGGGGCCGCCGCTGGCCATCGTGGGGTAGAGGAGGGCATCGGGCCGCTTCGCGAGAATCGCCCGCCAGGCGAGGATGTAGGGCTCGGGCGAATGGACGCCGTCGGGGCCACCGACGACGGGCTCGGCGTTGTGGTTGTGGACGATGGCGGCGCCCGCTTCGAGACAGGCGAGCCCATCGGCCGCTATCTCGTCCACGCTCCGGGGCACGTTGGGGTTACGGGACTTTGGCGTAGCGCCG
>JANMTH010000608.1:0-2581 GCA_031390305.1 Thermoflexaceae bacterium | reverse complement strand
GATTCACGTGGCCGCCCTGCGCGAGGGGATGCTGAAGGCCGCCGGACAGGTCGCTGATGGCGTCTGCATCAACTGGCTCTCGGCCGAAGACGTGAAGAAGTCGGTCGGTGTCGTCCGCGCGGCGGCGGCCAAAGCGGGGCGGGACCCGGAGGCGATCGAGGTGACCGCCCGGCTGATGGTGAACATCGACCCACCAGGCCCGGAGCAGGACGCCGTCGTCCGCCGTCACATCGCCGGCTACCTGAACGTGCCGGTCTACCGTGAATTCCACGAATGGCTCGGCCGGACGGGGCTCCAGGGGATGTGGGACCGCTGGGACCAGGGCGACCGCAAGGGCGCCATCGCCGCCCTCAGCGACGAGACCGTCGATGAAGTGATCATCCGGGGGACGCCCGAACAGCGCCGCGAGCACGTCCAGCGGTATCTCGACGCCGGCGTCGATACCGCCTTCTTCTCGTTCAGCACGGGCGAAACCGACCCCACGAAGCGCGCCGAACTCGTCCGCCAGGCGCTCCGCGACCACGCCCCCCGCTGACCGCCGCTACTTCGCGGCGGCCGCCGCCTGCACGAGCTTCGTCACGTCCTTCGGGTCGTAGGGCCCGAGGCCTTCGTAGGTCACCTTGCCTTGGCGATCGAGGACGACGAAGCCCGGCTGGTAGAAGATCTTGTGGTCCTCGGCGAACTTGCGCCCTTCGGTCGAATCGCGGTCGACCACGACCATCTCCACGTCCTCGCCGTGCTGCTTCGTCAGTTCCACCCACACGGGGCGGATGCGCGCACAGGTCGTTCACCAGTCCGTGTGGACCCAGTAGACCACCGGTCGCGCGGCGGCGACGTCCGTCCCCGTGGCCGCTCCGGCCGTACCGGTGGCCGTGGCCGATTCGACCGGGCGGGTCGTACCGGCGGGCTGAACCGCCGGCCCTTCTGGCGTCTCGCCGTTGCCGCAAGAGGCGAAGGCGAGCGCGCTGAGGACGACGGCAAGGAGCAGCGGCAAACGAGGCATCGCCCGATCGTACCGCCGGCCAGCCGTCGCCGCGCTGGCCCTCGGTAAACGCCGCTTTACGGCCGCAGCGGTTTCACCACGACGATTTCCCCATGCCCATGGCGCGCCCCGCCCCGGCGTGGGAGAATGGCCCGCGCATGGCTGGTTCGAAGCTGGTGATCGGGATGGTGTCGGCCGCGGTCGCCCTCGTCCTCTTCTTCCAGGCGCTGAACCAGTTCAGCTAGCGGAAGGGAGCGACCGGTGAACGAAGAAGTTACAAACGCTTTACACCGGCCCGCCCGCTATAGGCCCGTGTTTCGTTGACCAAAGGCGAATACGCGGGGACACTCTGGGGGATGAGGAGAGCACGCATGGTCCGAATTCGAACCCTCGCTATCACGGCTTCGTTGGCGGCGCTCGCGGCGTCGACGGTTATTGGTGGCTCGGCACTGGCCCGAAGCGGGCGCGACCCGCAAACGGTGGCGGTCCGGGCGAACCTTCCCTACTCGGTTTCGGCCGCCCTGCTGCCGAATTCGAAGGAGAACACCAACGTCATCGTCCAGAACAACGGCACGGCGCCGGCGACGATCGCCATGGACATCTACACGCCGGCCGGCGTGCCCGTTCCTGGCGCTGGCAAGCAGGAGTTCAGCGTGCCCGTTGGTGGCACGCGAACGTTCGTCCAGGCGCTGAACACGGGTCTCCTCCCTGGTTTCCGCGGCGTCGGCGTCGTTTCCAGCGACCAGCCGATCAACGCCCTCCTCGTCCGCGACATGGTGGAAGCCACGACCGAGCGCCACGCCTACTCGGTGCATAACTCCTTCGGCACGGGCAGCAACAAGGTGACGCTCCCGTTCATCGCCAACAACAACGACAACATCTACCAGACCCGGTTCGCCATCGCGAACACGGGTAGCGCCGTAGCCTGCGTCTCCATCGCCTACGCCTTCGACGTTGTCGTCTCGGGCGGCGGCGGAACCACGGACACGAACGGCCCTGGTGGCAGCGGTTGCGCCGCCGGTACCTACGCCATTCCGGCGAACGGGCAGATCGCTTTCGGCCCCCTGGCCGTACCGACCGAGAGCATCCTCGCGATGCCGGCGCTGACCGTCGGAAAGCTCATGGCGGCGACGATTACCTCCACGGGCGCTCCGGTGACGGCCGCTGTCGATGCCTATCGCCTGCGCAACGGCCGCTTCCAGATCGCCTCCTACGACGGCTTCAACTACACCGACGCGGCTTCGACGACCGACGACCTCGGGACGACGCTCATCGTCCCGATCGCCCTCAAGATCTCGGGCTTCTACAGCCAGATCCTGATGTCGAACCCGAATGCGACGGCGACGACCGCGACGATCACCTACACCCCCCAGGGTGGCGGCGCGACGATCGTCATCGCCAAGAGTCTCCCGGCGAACGGGACGGCCAACCACAGCGCCTACGAGACCCCGGGCCTTCCTGAAGGCTTCGTCGGCAGCGCCACAATCGTCTCCGGCAACCCGATCGCCGCGGTGCTCTTCCGTTCGGAACTGAACCCCGCCACCCTCGATGACCGCGACACCTACACCGCCGTCAGCGCCATCCCGACGGACCGCGCGG
>JANMTH010000606.1:0-6094 GCA_031390305.1 Thermoflexaceae bacterium | reverse complement strand
GCGGCTGTAGGCTGGGTCGCATGGCCGCCGTCGCTCCTCCTCGCGGTCCGTCTCAGCCGCTTCGCCGCCGCTGGGCCGTGGCCGGCCTCGTTGCGGCCGTCCTCGTTCTGCTTGTCGCGATCGGCCTGCTGGCCGCCGGCTGGCACTACAGCGGCGTCCTCGGCAACGACGCGTTCGAGGTCCGGGCCAGCGAAGCGCAACTCTCCCTGACTATCGATGCGGTCTCGGGCGATACGATCACGCTGCGCCGCCGTTCCGGCGATGGGGGAGCCTTCTGGGACCAGCCGGGCACCTTCGGCGTCGAATCCGGAACGGGCTACGGCCAGGTCTCGGAGATCACGGCGCGCACCGGCGATACAGTGACCCGGCGGTTGACGCCGATCTCCGGGACCCTGACGGTCGGCCAACTCGCGCGGGTCGAACGGGACGCCTATCCCGATTCGCCGAAGCTGGCGCTGGGCATGGATTTCCAGGAGGTCGCCGTGCCAGGCCCGCTTGGCCCGCTGCCCGCCTGGTACATCGATGGCCGTCGCGAAACCTGGGCGATCCTCGTCCACGGCCATCGCGGCTCCCGGACGGAACTCCTTCGCCAGGCGCGGGTCTTCACGGCGCTGGGGTTCAAAACGCTGATCATCACCTACCGCAACGATCCCGGTGTCGCCCGGGACCCGAGCGATCGCTATCAGTTCGGTGACACCGAATGGCGGGACCTGGAGGCGGCCGTCTCCTACGCGAAGGCGAACGGCGCGGCCGATGTCGTGCTCTCGGGGGTGAGCATGGGTGGCGCCATCGTCGTCAGCCTCCTCGAACGCTCAGACCTGGCGGGCGAAGTGCGGGCGTCGGTCCTCGAAGCGCCCGTCCTCGATTTCGGGGAGACGATCCGCTTCCGGGCCGATCGGCGGAATGCCCCGGGCGTGGTCACGGCGATCGGCATGTGGCTGAGTTCCCCCCGCTACGACGTGGACTGGCGGGCTGTGAACTACCTGAACGCCGCCAGCGATCTGCGTTCGCCGATCCTCCTCATCCATGGGACCGCGGATTCCTCCGTGCCGCTCTCGACGAGCGCGGAACTGGCCCGCAAGCGCCCGGATATCGTCACCTTCATCAGGGTGGAGGGTGCGGGCCACCTCGGCGCCTGGAACACGGACCCGGCGCGCTTCGAAGGCTGGTTACGCGACTTCCTCGAAGCGGAGGTCCCGGATGACGGCACGTCAGGGCGGGCGCCAGGCGGTCAGTCGTCGAGGTCGTCCTTGCGCGCTTCGGCCACCATCCGGTAGCCGACGTTGCGGACCGTTTCGATGAAGGCGTGGCCGTGGATCTCAACTTTCGAGCGGATGCGGCGGATGTGGACATCGACTGTCCGCGCGCCGCCGAAGTAGTCGTAGCCCCAGACGCGGTTGAGGAGCTGTTCCCGCGTGAAAACGCGGCCCGCGTTCATCGCCAGGAAGCGGAGGAGTTCGTACTCCTTGAAGGTGAGAACGAGCGGCTGATCTTCGACGGTCACGCGGTAGTTCGAGAGATCGAGCGTGAGCGCCCCGCAGCGAACGAAGTTCTCGCTATCGATGCCGTGGCGGCGCCAGAGGGCACGCTCAATCCGGCGAGCGAGTTCGGCCGCGCCCGCCGGGAGGATGATGAAGTCGTCGATCGCGAGGTCGGCCGTGATCCGGTCGAGCTGGTCTTCCCCGGCGACCGCGAGGAGGACGACGCCCTGTTCGGCGTAGTTCGTGCTGAGGATATTGAACGCGGCCGGGGGTATATCGCGCAGGTCCAGGACAACGACGTCGGCCCGCGGGCTGAGGTCGTCGGTTGCCAGTCGATCGGGTGCCACCGTGGGCGCCGAGAGCCCGGCGCGTTCGAGCGCGGGCCCAAGGCGGGCAACATCCTGGTGGCGCGTGACGAGAAAGACGGTCCGCACGGAAGGGACCTCCTGGATCGCAGTATAGGCGGCGCGTAAAGGTCGCGACCGGGCTGTCTGTGAAATGCATGTGAAATCCGTCACGAAACGAACTGGGAACATGGGCTGGCACAGCGCAGCGGAGGCCTGCGGTGGCGGTTTTGGAATTGACTCATTTGTTCTAGCGCCCTAGTGTGACTGATCGTGGCCACACGCGGAACTGACTACGATGAGCTTAACCGCCGGTTGAAGTTTGAGGACGACGGGTTGCCGACCCGGCCCGTTGGAGCTTGGACTCGGGACAAACTCGCCCTAATCGCCTACTACCTCCCAGCCTTCGCCAAGCTCTGCTCCGAAAAGGCTAATGGCTGGTACTACATCGACGGTTTTGCAGGCAATGGTGCGAACCGCGTCGAGGATATGGGGCTCGCCAAGGGCTCGGCTCTGATCGGACTGACGACCGAGCCCCGCTGTACGAAGTCGATTCTCATCGAACTCAACTCCGCAGACGCTGCTGCCCTGACCAATAGGCAGCGAATGCTCAGCCTCGATGGGACGGTCCTTGTCGGCGACTGCAACTTGTTGTTACCGGCCGCTCTTCGCAACCTGCCGGATAGGCGCCTCCCGGCTTTCTGCGTATTGGATCCGGAAGGGTTGGAGTTGGAATGGCAAACGGTGCTGGCCTGTCGTGAGAACCGAATCCTAAGCTATCCATACGAGCTATTGATCTACTTCTCGACGCCGGGAGCTGCTCGTTCGGCTGCGGTTCAGGCCGACAAGCTACTCGCAGCAAATGAGTCCCGTCTCACGAAGCTCTTCGGGGGAGGCCGTTGGAAGCCCATTGCCACGGCAATCCGGTCGGGCGAACTACAGCCAGGCGAAGGCGGGCAGCGAATGCTCGATCAGTACTGTGCCCAGCTAGGAGAGATTGGCTACACCACGGTATTGCGGCGTCCCGCAGTGCGGGAGCAGGGCAATCTCGTCTATCATATGGTCTTTGCATCAGCCAACGGTGCAGGGAAGTCGATCATGACCAGCGCGTTCTCTCGAGCGTACGGGGCTCAGCTGCCGTTGCAGCTTTAGGCATCTCGTCCCAGGTGCGCCCACACAGCTCCCGGCCGGCGCGACCCTTCCCGACGCGCTTGCCGCACGAGTCGAACGCGCCCCACTGCTTGAAGAAGAAGGGAACGCCCTGTTCCAGGCACTGGTCGCGAATGCCCTCGGCCCACTCGGGCTTCATCGGCCGGGCCTTTGGGCCCGATTCGCCCCCGGCGATCACCCAGCTCACACCGCGCAGGTCGAGGTCGAGCGGCCCAAGCAGCGGTTCGCAGGAGAGAAAGCGGATCGGAGCGGGCGTATCCCGCAAGGCATCAATCCGGCGGGTCCATCGTTGGTTCTCAACCGATGTACCCATCCATACGTTTTCCGGCCAGGGACCCAGCACGGGAGCCAGCTCGGCGGCGCGCTCCGGGCGCTTGGTGAGCAGTTGGAACTGATGCCAGTCGGCGCGGCGCATCGTCTCGAAGACGCGGCGGACGAAAGCGGCGGGCACGTCGTCGTGGAAGAGGTCGCTCATGCTGTTTACGAAGATCAGCCGGGAGCGCTTCCAGGTCAGCGGAAGTTCAAGCCGCTCCGGCCGAAGCTGGAGGTCGAAGCCTCGCTCGTAAGGATGGCCCGGTACCCCCCGGAAGCGCTCCGCAAACGTTTCGGCATAGCAGTGGGCGCAGCCTGGGCTCACCTTGGTGCAGCCGGTGACCGGATTCCACGTCGCCTGGGTCCATTCGATGGCCGATCCGTCACTCATGTCGGACCCCTTCGTTGATCATAATGCCCCATTTTGCGTCAAGAACAACTGATGTCCGAGTTCACTTTGGCACTTGGAAGTGGCAAAGTATCAGTCGCCCCGCCACATTTGCTTGTAATCTTCGCCGAAGAGATCCGGGGCCATGGGCTTCGGTGAACCCGGTCGTTCTAGCCGCACCAGGAGGTGCACTCCAGCTTCGATCGCGTCCGATCTCGCGATAGTCCGCATTTCATCAACTCGCGCCCCCTGTGCGCCGCGCCAGGTTCGCGCCCAATAGCTCCGCTGGCGCCGTTCCACCGACCGCTTCGATGGCGGCGGCGATGGCGCGGGCCTCGCCGAGGTTGTACTCCTCGCGGTGGGCGACGGCGTTGGCGTGGGCACGGCTCACCCGCGTCAGCGCCCCCTGGAAGCGCGGCATTACGTAGCGCGCCAGCAGTTCGTAGCTGCGTGCCATCTTTTCCGGCGGGGCGAACTCGTTGCCCATCAAGAGCAGGCCACCGAACCCTCCGCCGCTGTCCGCCCAGAGCTGTTCGAGCTTTTCGGCTACGTCGTCGGGCGTGCCGAAGAGCGCGCCGCCCTTTGTCGCCGACCATTCGGCGTACGCCTCCGGGCGGCCTTCGTAGGTGAACGGGCGGCCGAGCGTCCCCGCCATGTAGTCGCGGTCGAAGGCGTGAAGGCCGAGCGTGATATCGCGGAACGCTTCTTCGCGCGTTTCGGCCACGTGGACGCGCGTCATCACCCGCCAATCGCGCCGGTCGAGCGTCTTGCCGACAGCCGCGGCGGCGTCACACGCCGTCTCCCATGTCGATTTCAGGCCGGGGCCGAGGGACCGGAAGTTCGCGCCCGAAAGGACGCCGACGCCGTGTTTCCCGGCAATCGTCGCCCCCGCCGGCGATGACGTGGTGGCAACGAACACGGGGATCCCCTCTTCGCGAAACGGCTGGAGCTGGCAGCTTGCGTTGCGCAGCGTGAACCAATCGCTTTCGTGGGTGACTTCCTCGCCTCGGAAGAGGCGGAGGATGACACCGAGGCCCTCGTCGAGGCGGGGCCGTAGTTGTGTAGCTTCTAGCCCGAGCTGGGCCGTGTCCGAGGCCAGCGCTCCGGGGCCAACACCGAGCATGATGCGCCCGCCCGTCAGGTGGTCGAGCAACAGCATCCGCTCGGCCACCATAAACGGATTGTGATAGGGCACCGCGAGGACACCGGTGCCGAGGCGAATCCGCTTCGTGACCTGGGCGACGTGCGCGATGAACAGCTCGGGGCTCGGGATCGGCTCCCAGCCGGCCGAATGGTGCTCGCCGATGAACACCTCGTCGTAGCCGAGTTCGTCCAGCCACTGGATCGTTCGGATATCGCGTTGGATCGAGAGCGCGGGGCTTTCACCGATCGCGTGGTAGGGAGCCATGAACAGTCCGAACTTCAATCGCCAGGGCAGCGATGGCATGCGGTAACCTCCGGGGAGCATTCTTCCGGAAGCATACCGGCCGAGTGTCGAGTTCGGGTCGCTCTACCGGCCCCGCGCCAGCTCCTTGTCCATGTTCAGCGGCATCACCACCCCGCTCCGCTCGTACTCGCCCCACTCCTCCCGTGGGAGCATGTACATCACTTCGAACTCGTTGCCATCCGGGTCGATCCCGTAGACCGATTTCGTCGCCCCGTGGTCGCTCTGTCCGACCAACGCGTCCATGCCGATGAGAAGCTCCCGCGCCGCCGCCAGGCTCTCGATCGTGGCCACCTGCCAGGCGAGGTGGTAGAGGCCGGTGGCCCCATGTACCGGCGCCGGGGCGTGCTCACCGACCTCCATCAGCCCGAGGTCGTGGTGGTTCTGTGAGTTCGCCGCTCGGAGGAAGGCCATCCGCCCACCGGCCCTGCCGATCTCTTCGAAGCCAAAGGCGTCGCGGTAGAAACGCGAAGCGCGCTCGACGTTGCGGACGTAGAGGACGGCGTGGTTCAGGCGTGTTACGGGTATCGACATGGGAGGTCTCCTGCGGTTGTGGATTCGTTCCTTCCACCCTAGACCGTCCGGTGGCCGCCCGCGAGCTACCTTCCCTTCGCGGCCAGCGAACGGCTGATGACCATCCGCTGGATGTCGCTGGTGCCCTCGTAGATCTGGCAGACGCGGACATCGCGGTAGATGCGCTCGACGGGAAAGTCGCTGACGTAGCCGTAGCCGCCATGCACCTGGATAGCGTCGGAACAGATGCGCTCCGCCGCCTCCGAAGCGAAGAGCTTGGCCATGCTCGCCACTTCCAGGCTGGGCGCGCCGATCTCCTTGAGGTTGGCGGCATGGAGGACGAGCTGGCGGGCGGCTTCCAGCTGCGTCGCCATATCGGCGAGGCGGAAGGCGACGGCCTGGTGCTCGATGATCGGTTTCCCAAAGCTCTCCCGCTGACGGG
>JANMTH010000486.1:0-1991 GCA_031390305.1 Thermoflexaceae bacterium | reverse complement strand
GCTCGACGACCGCGCCGAGCAGGAACGGCAGCTCGGCGAAGCGCGCAGGCGGCTCCACGCCAGCCTCGCCGGCGAACGCGAGGGGCCGATGTTCACCGCTCTCGGCTGGGCCTTCGATGAATTCAGCGTCCCCCTCGAGTTCTTCGATGAGTTGGTCAACGGCGTGGAGATGGATTTCACCATCAATCGCTACGCGACGTGGGTAGACCTTCACAAGTACTGCTACCGCGTCGCCTCGATGGTCGGGCTCATCTGCACCTCGGTCTTCGGCACCCGCCCCCACCCCCGGGCACGTCAGTTCGCCATCGACATGGGCATCGGCCTCCAGATCGTGAACATCATGCGCGACGTGAAAGAGGACGCCGAGCGGGGCCGCGTCTACTTCGCCGCCGATGAACTGGCGAAGTTCGGCCTGACGGCGGAGGACATCCTCGCCGGTGTGAACGACGAGCGCTTCCATGGCCTGATGAAGCTCTACGGCGACCGCGCCCGTCGCCACTTCCGCAGCGGACGGCGGCTCCTCCCGCTGCTCGACCTCCGCTCGCGGATGTGCGTGAACGTCCTTCAGGGCCTCTATTTCGAGATCCTCAAACGGATCGAGAAGCGGGACTACGACGTCCTGACGGAACGGGTGGGCCTGAGCACCGTGGAGAAGCTTACGACGCTCGCCCGGCTCTGGGCCGGCGCCGCGCTCATCCGGCCGAAGTGAACGTCGCCGTCGTTGGCGCGGGCCTCGCCGGCCTCAGCGCGGGCTGTGAACTCGCCAGCCTCGGGCATCGCGTCACGGTCATCGAAAAGCGCTCCTGGGTGGGCGGGAAGACGTATTCCCACATCGATCCCACGACGGGCGCCGCCGTCGATAACGGCCAGCACGTCTTCATGGCCTGCACCACCGAGTACATTGGCTTCCTTGAGCGGATCGGCAGCTTGAACCGGACCCGGCGCCAGAAGCGGCTCTCCGTCACGGTGTATGGCGAAAGCGGACGCCGTTCACGGCTGCGGGCGCTGCCGCTCCCCGCTCCATTCCACCTTGGTCCGTCCTTCGCCCTCTTCCGCTGCCTGACCATCGGCGACCGCCTGCGGGTCGCAAAGCTGATGCTCGCCATTCGCCGCCTGGGCGAACGGGAGCGGCGGGCCGCGCACACCCTCAGCTTTCAGGCATGGCTGGAAGAACGAGGCGGATCGAGCCCTACCCTCGATACCTTCTGGGACTTCATCCTTGTGCCCACGCTGAATTGCCGGGTTGGCGAGGCCAGTGCGGCCGACGCCCTCTTCGTTCTTCGAGAAGGATTCCTCGCCTCAGCCGGATCTGCGGCTATCGGCATCGGCGCCGTTGGCCTCTCCGAACTTCACGGAGCGGCCGCAACCCGCTATATCGAAGAACGCGGCGGCGGCGTCCACACCAGCTCATCTGTGGAACGCCTGGAAGTCGACGGCGGAACGTTCCGCGCCGTGAAGATGGCGAGCGGCGAGCGCCTCGCGTTCGACGCCTGCGTCTGCGCGGTGCCGCACACGCGCGTCGCCGCCCTGCTGCCAGCCGAGTTGGCGGCCGCTGAGCCGTTCGCCGCCCTTTCGACGCTGTCCGTGGCGCCGATCATCAACCTCCATGTCTGGTTCGACCGCCCCGTCGCCGCCTTCGATTTCGCGGCGTTCTACGGGTCGGAGCTGCAATGGGTATTCAACCGTAGCCGCCTGGATGAGGCCACGCCGGAGGCCGGCGAGCACCTCGTGCTCTCGCTCAGCGCGGCTGCGCCCTATATGGCGATGGAGAAACACGAACTGCAACGGCACTTCATTCCGCTCCTCCAGCGGGCGATTCCGGCGAGCGCTGGTGCGGAAATCGTGCGATTTTCGGCGATCAAGGAGCCCGATGCCACCTTCGTCCCCGCGCCGGGGATGGTGCGCCCCACCGGCGATACGCCAATCCCGAACCTGGTACTTGCGGGGGCCTATACTGCCACGGGCTGGCCCGCCACCATGGAGTCGGCGGT
>JANMTH010000480.1:0-2196 GCA_031390305.1 Thermoflexaceae bacterium | reverse complement strand
CGCAACAGCCGCCGTCGACGCTGCCGCTGATCGGCAACCTGTTCGGCGAACCCGAGTTGCGCATCCGGGCGGTCGACGAGGCGGTGCCGCTGCTGGGCGGCGAAGACGGCGCCCGTCATGCCTTCGATCGCCGGCGTCAGGATCAGCTCGGCGCCGTACCGTTCGAAGAGACGGCGGCGTTCGACCGACATATCCTCGGGCATCGTCAGGATCAGGTGGTAGCCCTTCACGGCGGCGACGAGGGCGAGGCCGATGCCCGTGTTGCCCGAAGTGGGTTCGACGATCGTCGCGCCCGGCTTCAGCAGCCCGTCCCGTTCCGCCGCTTCGACCATGGAGAGGGCGATCCGGTCCTTCACGCTGCCACCGGGGTTCAGGCTCTCCATCTTCCCCAGGACTTCGGCGGCGCCAGCGGGCACCACACGATGGAGGCGCACGAGTGGCGTTCGGCCGATCAGTTCGAGGGCGGAATCGGCGATCAGCGGCCGTACCGTCGCGGCGTTCATATGATGTACCTCCCGCCCGCGGCCTGGGGCTCACGCTCAAGGAGCGCGGCCACCGAATACTCGCGGAGGATGTCCGTGGTCGCATCACGGATCCGCTCCCAGATCTCGCGCTGGCCGCACTGGTGGGGGTGGTCCGTCACGTCCGGCGGATCATCCAGCCAGCCGACCGGGGAGAGGCTCCCTTCGAGCGCCTGGATGACTTCGTAGACGCTGATCTGGGCCGGGTCACGGAGCAGCTCGTGGCCGCCGGAGGGGCCCCGGACGGAGCGGATGAACCCGGCCTTGCGGAGGATCGTAAGGAGCTGATCGAGATACTGTTCGGGGATGTGGCGGCGAAGGGCGATCTCCGAAGATTGCAGCGGCCCCCGGCCGTAGTTGCCGGCCAGCTCAATGAGGGCGCGAAGGCCGTAGTCGCTGCGAGTGGAGACGCGCATGGTACCTGTTCCGCTGGTTCGCAATGGCCAGCGAACTGGCGCATGAGAAAGTCGAGTGAATGTGTCAACAATCTTAGCCGGGGAGCGGCGGCGGGCGCAAGCGGCGCCACATTGCCGAACCCCGGTACACACGTGGTACGATACGGGTACACACTACGGGAACCGCCGCATGCGAACCAACATCGAGATCGACGACACCCTGATGGCGGAAGCTCAAGAAGCCTCCGGCCTTCCCACGAAGCGCGCCGTCGTAGAAGAGGCGTTGAGGGCGCTCATCCGCCTTCAGGCTGGCCGCGCACTGCGCGATCTGCGCGGGAAGGTGACCTGGACGGGAGACCTTGAATCCTCGCGGTTGGATGGCTCCCGGTGAGCCTCGTCGATTCATCGTCCTGGATCGACTACTGGCGAGACGTTGACTCGGTCGGCACGCGGTTGCTCGACCAGATGCTGCTCGATGGAACCGCAGAGACGGCGGACCTGATCCTGCTGGAGGTGCTCCGCGGCTTCGGAGATGACCGGCAGTTCGCACGCGTTCGCCGGGAGATGCTCCTTTTGACGCGCCACGAGATCCTGAACTCCTCCATCGCGCTGAAAGCGGTGAACAACTACCGCGCCCTGCGAAAGCGCGGAATCACCGTCCGCAAGTCCGTCGATTGCGTCATCGCCACCTACTGCATCGAGCACCGCCTCCCGCTCCTCCACTCCGACCGGGACTTCGACCCATTCGAAGAACACCTCGGCCTGCGCGTCGTTCGGTAGCGCCCGCGCTCGCCGCGGCGAACGAGAGATGCCCCTGCCCGGGGGCATCTTCTGGTTCAGCACCGTGGCTCGGCTACCGCCTTACGGTCACGACCGCCCGCATCCAGGGATGGATGCAGCACTGGAAGTTGTACATCCCGGCCCCGAGCGCGCCACCCGGGCCCATCCCTTGGCCGCGCCGTCTCGACCGCCGAAAGGCGAGGTCCCGCGCGATGGACTGTCTGGTATCCTCGCCCCGTGCCCGCCTCCACCGATCGAGATTTAGCCACGGGTGAGCCGCCGGAGATTCGGTTGCGGGGCATGAGCGGCCAGCTCGCGCTCGGCATCGCCAGCATCTTCGCACCCCTGAACTCATCGATGCTGGCCGTTGCGCTCCCTTCCATCCGCCGCGACCTCTCCGTCGGCGTCGGCTCCGTCACGATCCTCGTCAGCGCCTACCTGATCGCCGTCGCGGTCTGCCAGCCGGCGGGCGGCCGGATCGGCGATGCCTTCGGGCACCT
>JANMTH010000436.1:0-2962 GCA_031390305.1 Thermoflexaceae bacterium | reverse complement strand
GAAAACGCCGTCCGGTGCTGCCACGCGGACGCGGAGGCCTCTCCGGGCCGGCGATCATGCCTATCGCCCTGCGCATCGTCCACGATGTCGCGAAGGCAGTGCGCATCCCGGTCATCGGCTGTGGCGGGATCTCGACAGGCGAGGACGCCGTCGAATTCCTGATGGCCGGGGCCAGCGCCGTCCAGGTCGGCACGGCCACGTTCGCCAACCCGCGTGCCCCGCTCGACGTCCTTGATGGGCTCTCATGCTGGCTCGAAGCGAACGGCGTGACGGATGTGCGCGAGATCATCGGCTGCGCCCGGCTCTGACGAGTACTCGGCGAGCCGCTCCGATACCCCATTACTCCCACACTCCGCTACTCTAGACAGACCGGGGTGTAGCTCAGCCTGGCAGAGCGCTTGCTTTGGGAGCAAGAGGTCCCGCGTTCAAATCGCGGCACCCCGACCATCGAATCTCGAGCGGCTCAGGCGGCCGAAGCGTGCGCGCCGACGTTGCCACAGGCAGGGCAACGCGGAGTCCGGCTGACGCGCGGCGAATCACCGAAGTGGAAGACCGTCCGGCAGCGGTCGCAGGCCACGCGCTGAAACATCTTCCCTTCGGCACGCTTGCCTGCCCACATCGGTTCCAGCGCCGTTATCTCGCCCATCGAACGTTCTCCCTGTCCCCATTAACGGCCTGAATCGCCGGAGGTTAATGGGGGAACGCCCGGTATACTGCCCCCCATGCCAGATACCGCCCGCCACCTCCTCTCCTCGGCCGACCTCGATCCGGCGGAGGTCTCCTTTCTGCTCGATTGCGCTGGCGCCCTCAAGGCGCGTCCCCAGCGCCTGCTCGAAGGGCGCGAACTCGCCCTCGTCTTCGAAAAGCCGTCGCTACGGACGCGTGTCAGCTTTCAGGTGGCCATGCGCCACCTCGGCGGCGAGACGATCTACCTCGCCCCCCAGGAGGTCGGTCTCGGCGAACGCGAGCCGATCCGCGATGTCTCGCGCGTCCTCGCCCGCTACGTCGATATCGTCGCCGTTCGCACCTTCGGCCAGGAGATCGTGGAGGAGTACGCCCGCTTCTCGCGCGTGCCCGTCATCAACGCCCTCACCAACCAGGAGCACCCCTGCCAGGCCCTCGCCGACCTCCTCACCATCCGCGAAAAGTTCGGCGCGGACCTCAGGGGCGTCTCCCTGGCCTTCGTCGGAGACGGCAACAACGTCGCCTCCAGCCTGGTGGTCACCGCCGCCTCGCTCGGGATGGACCTCCGTGTCGCTACGCCACCGGGGTACGGCCTGCCAGAGAGCATCGCCTCGGAGGCGTCTGTGCGCGCCGCCGCCAGCGGTGGGAGCCTCCGCACCGGGAACGACGCCGCGGCCGCTGTTTCGGGCGCCGCCGTCCTCTACACCGACACCTGGACGTCGATGGGGTTCGAACGCGAGGCCGAGCAGCGGCGAATCGATTTCGCGGCCTTCCAACTCAACACCGCGCTCGTCGAAGGGGCGGCCCCCGGCGCCCTGATCATGCACGACCTCCCGGCCCACCGGGGAGAGGAGATCACCAACGAGATCTTCGAAAGCCCCAACTCGATCATCTTCGACCAGGCCGAAAATCGCGTCTGGGCGCAGGCTGCCGTGGTCGCCTTCCTCCTCGGCGTCGCCGGCGCAGTTGTCCCCTGAACCGTGGCGTGCTTCCGCCGCGCTATGATGTGCGGGAGGCCGCCTCGCTACCACGCCCATGCCAGACGTTGAACACCTACGCGAAATCCTCGGCCAATTCGGAGCGGCCAGCGTCGTCGATGTCCTCCTGATCGCCGTCCTCATCTTCTCGTCGCTCCGCGTCATCAGCGGCACCCGCGCGATGACGCAGGCGAGGGGCGCGCTCGTTCTCGTCCTCACCACCGTCGCCGTCGGCCGCCTGCTCGATCTCACGGTCGTCAACTACGTCGTCCAGCACTCACTTCCGGCGCTCCTCGTCGGCGCCGCCATCATCTTCCAGCCAGAGCTGCGGCGAGCGCTCGATAGGCTCGGGCGGACCGGCCTCCGTGGCTGGATCGACCGCGGCGAGCAGAGCGAGGTGATCGACGCCCTTGTCACGGCCGCCAGCAGAATGGCTTCCGAACGCCACGGAGGGCTGTTCGTGATCGAGCGTTCGACCGGGCTCCAGGACGTCATCGACACCGGTATCCCCGTCGATGCCCGTATCTCCCCGGAACTCCTGGCCGGCATCTTCTACCCAAACTCACCGCTCCACGACATGGCCGTCGTGCTCCGCGACCAGCGCGTCGTCGCCGCCGGCTGTGTCCTTCCACTCGCCGCCGAACTCTCTGATTCCGACCGGAATCTCGGGACGCGCCACCGTGCCGCCCTCGGCATCACCGAACAAACGGACGCCTTTTCCGTCGTCGTCTCGGAAGAGACGGGCGAGATCAGCCTCGCGATCGGCGGGCGGCTGCTCCACGTGCCGGATGAGCGCCGCCTCCGCGCCATGCTCGAAACGCTCTTCACGAGCCGCGGCTCCGGCCCCGCCGTTCGCGCTCGCGATGGGAGCGTGCCCGTATGACCGGGCGCCGCTCCCGCTCCCAGGTCCGTGAACGTTGGTCCCTTCCCCTGCGCCTCCTCCAGACAGGCGTGGGCAGCGCCGCTCGCCACTGGGCCCTCGCCTCCTTCAGCCTCGTCGCCGCCTTCGTCACCTGGATGATCGTCCAGGATGTGGACAATCCGCGGGTCGAGGGCCGCGCCCCGGAATCCGGAGGCATCCGCGTGCGGGCCGTCAACCTCAGCAACGGCCTCATCGTCGGCGATCTCGATTCGGTCACCGTCGTCGTCGAATCGCGGAAGGACGACCTCCCCAACCTTCGCCCCGACGACTTCGACGCCTGGGTCGATGCCAGCCAGCTTTCGCCCGATGACGGCGAACCGCGCGGTCTCACCGTCCGCGTGACCAGCCGCCGCCGGGGAGTGGACGTTATCTCCGTCTC
>JANMTH010000410.1:0-3115 GCA_031390305.1 Thermoflexaceae bacterium | reverse complement strand
GGACGGAGTGACGGAGTGACGGAGTGCCCCACCCAGCACCCGGCACTCCAGCACCCAGCACTCAGCACTCCAGCACTCGCCGCGATCCGCTAGAATCGCCTCCTGATGGAAACCGCAACCGCACTCCTCGCCCGCTTCCTCCAGGCCGTCGCCGCTGGTGACTACGCCACCATGGAATCGCTCTACGCGCCGGGCGTCCGTATCTGGCACAGCACGGACCGTGTCTGGCAGGTGGGCGCCGCCGAAAACGTGGCGGTCGCGCGCAAGGCGCTGGCAGGGATCGCGGGCTTTCGCCATGACGCTTCGAGCATCATCGCGACAGAGTCGGGTGCGATCGCCGAGGGCGTTCTTCGTGGCAGCATCGGTGGCCAGGAGATGGATACGCCGTTCTGCCTGATCGTCACGGTGAAGGACGGTCGGATAACGGAAGGCCGCGAGTACATCGACCAGGGGCACCTGCCGCGGCCGAAGTGACGGAGTGACGGAGTGACGGAGTGACGGAGTGACGGAGTGACGGAGTAACGGAGTGACGAGTGGCGAAGCATCGAAGCGGAGGCCGCTCCGTCACTCCGAAACTCCGGCACTCCGCCCCGGCGCGCTGCGATGTCGACCCGATCGCGGTCTACAGCGGAGTCTGGCCGGCGTGGTGGCTGGGGGTGGCCGCTCCTTTCCAGTCGCGGTTCTCTGGAGTGCCCTGGACGTCTGACGTCGCACGGCGCTGGCAGCGATGAACGCAACCGAACGTCCACCGGCGGTGAGGCGCTCCGGGTGAACGAGATTTGGGCGCTGGCCCGAACCTGAACGGCCCGTTTCGAGGGCCCGGGGCCGGGCTCCGGGTGGACGGCGGCCCCCGAACAGCCACCTCCTGTCCTCCTGACATGCCGCCCGGAGCGAGGGCACGATAGCTGCATCAGGCGGAACGAACCGCGGAGGTAGGAAACATGAAGCGCTACAAACTGCTCATCGCCATCGGTCTCGCGGCCGTTCTCGGAATTGCCAGCCTCGGCTCGGCGTTCGCGGCCTGGTGCTGGAGCGACCCGATCATCGCGATTCAGGCGCCCGGCATGCGCGAGACCGAGATCAGCATCGACGCCGGTGTGGACGACGCGGACAGGAACGCCGTCTCCCTCGTCGAGATCATTGTGACGGTGCCCGCGAACGTCGATGCGCGGGTGACGTTCATGGATGGGAAGCTGCCGGAAGTGGTGACCATCCTCCATTCCAAGGAAGAGTGGAAGCCCGGCCAGACCGTGAAAGTCAACGTGAACCTTCGCGTCGTCTCCGCGAGGACGTTCGAGACGGCCTATACCGTCACGCACACCAAAGATGACGGGAAGAAAGAGGTCATGACCAAGACCGCCAAGAGCAACGTCTGGACGGCGGTCGAGTTCGGGCTCTTCGTCGGCAGGTAAACCTTCGGCCGGTGAATCGCCAAAGAGGCCTCCCGCATGCGGGAGGCCTCTTTCGTTCCGGCCTCTCCACCGGGCCGCTATCAACCCGCCCGGTCTTTCGCCCGAAACGTGAACTGATGGCATCACTTCCGCGCCGCCTGCTGGCCTATGTCTGGTTGATCGCGATCCTCGCGATGGTGGTGGCGGCGCCGCTGGCCGCGCAGCTCGGGCCGCCTTCGGGAGTACGGGAGTGGCTCGCCCTGCTCCTCGTCCCGCCGATGCTGGCGATCGCCCTCCGGTTCCCCCTCCATCTTTCGGCGAAGACTCAGCACGACACGACGGCGACGCCGGTGATCGTGGCGGTCGTCCTGCTCGTTCCGCCGCTGGCGATCCTCGCCGTCGGCCTCGGGATGCTCGCTGGCGAGCTGATGAAGCCGACGCGGCGGGGCGCTCAGGTCGCCTTCAACGTCAGCGTGGCGGTGCTCGCGGTGGCCGTTGCGACGTTCGTGGCCGGGCCGATTGGCGCCCTGGGGACGCACGGTCTCCTCGCGGCGGGCGTGGCTGGCGCGGTTTACTGGACGGTCGGCAACGTCGCGACGGAGTTCATCATCGCCCTCCAGCTGGGCAAGAAGCCGTTTCGGCAATGGAGGGGCCGCAACCTGGAGGCGGCGCGCCACGAATGGTCGCTCCTGGCGGTCGGCGTGATCGTCGCCCTGCTCGCCGCGCACGAGCCCTGGGCACTGGTCTTGCTGCCGGTGCCCGTCAGCATCGTCTACCGATCGTTCCTCTACCAGGAACGGAGGCTCCGCCTGGCCGAAGCGGGCCGGGCCGAAGCGGAGGGGGAACGCGCTCGCCTTACCGCGATCATCGAGGCGACACCGGACTTCGTGGCCACGGCCGACCCGTTCGGGCGCGTCCTCTATCTGAACGAGGCGGGCCGTTCGATGCTCGGGCTCGGCCCGGCCGAATCGCTCGATGGTCTCGCCCTTGGGGCGGCGTTCCCCGGCTGGGAGGCGGCCAGCTCGGCCGCCAGCGAGCACGGAGCATGGACGGGGGAGAGCGCGGTCCTGGTGCGTGGGCGTGCGCCTGTCCCGGTTTCGAAGGTCGTCCTTGCGCACCGGGGCACGGGAGCGGTCGAATTCCTCTCCGTGGTAGCGCGCGACATCACGGCGCAGAAAGAGCTCGAACGGCGGCTCTTCAGCCTCGCCGGACACGACGCTCTGACCGGCCTCCTGAACCGCCGCGCCTTCGATGACGAGCTGCAACGGGTGCTTTCCGCGCCGGGCGCCGAGGGGACGCTGTTCTTCCTCGATCTCGATGGATTCAAGGTCGTCAACGACCGCTTCGGCCACGAAACGGGCGACCGGCTCCTCCGCGATGTCGCGACTGCCCTCCGCGACGCTGTAGCGGGCGAGGGGCTGGTCGCGCGGCTGGGCGGCGACGAGTTCGCGGTGATCGTCGAAGGGATGTCGCCGGAGGCGGCGGAAGCTGTGGCGGTGCGTCTTTCGGAAGCTGTGGCGGCGGTTCGCTCATCGGACGATGGCCAAACGGTTACGGCGGCCGTGAGCGTCGGGTTCGCCGTCTTCCCGGTGGACGCCTCAACGCCGCGAGATGTCCTCTCCCGCGCCGATGCGGCGATGTACGCGGCGAAGAAGGGTGGGAGGGCGCCGCGGCGCTACCGGGACGCGGCCTGAGGGTGGAGTGGCGGTGCCCTCACCCCCCGG
>JANMTH010000407.1:0-7139 GCA_031390305.1 Thermoflexaceae bacterium | reverse complement strand
CACTCTTCGAGCGTGACCTGCTCGGGCTTTTTGTAGAACGGGCTGATGCCGGCGTTGTTGACGAGGATATCGACCGGCCCAAGCCGCCAGACATCGTCCATCAGCCGCTCGATGTCGGCCACGTCGGCGTTGTCGCAGCGCTTGTCGATGGCGTTCGGCCCGAGGGCTTCGGCAGCTTTCTGGAGCGCTTCTTCGCCGCGCGCCGTTATCACGACGCGGCAGCCGCGGCGCACGAACTCCCCGGCGATGGCGTAGCCGATGCCGCGCGAACCGCCGGTGATGATGGCCGTGTGGCCTTCGAGCGAAAACGAATCGTCCATGGCAGCGCAGTGTAGGGCGGTGAGGAGGCGAAAGGCTAAAGGCAGGAGGCGAACGGCCGGTTCGCCGCTCGCCTGTCGGTTACCATGTGTGCATGGACGGCCTCACGATTCGCCCGGCGACAGTGCGCGACCTCCCGGCGATCCACGCGATCTACAACGAGGCAATTCTCACGACGACGGCGACCTGGGACGAAGAGCCCTGGGCCTATGGCGAGCGCGAAGCATGGTGGCGTGAGCACGAAGCCGACCCGACCTGTCCGGTGCTCGCCGCCGAGTACGCGGGCGAAACGATCGGGTTCGCCTACCTCTCCTGGTACCGCACGAAGAGCGGCTACCGCTTCACTCGTGAGAACACCGTCTACGTCGCGCCGGAACACCACGGGAAGGGCGTTGGCCGGGCGCTGATGACGGAGTTGGTGGGCCTCGCCGGCGGCATGGATCTCCACGTCCTTCTTGCCGCTATCGAAGCGACGAACGAGGCGAGCATCCGGCTGCACGCCTCGCTCGGATACGTTGTGGCGGGCACGGCTCGGGAAGTCGGCTTCAAGTTCGGCCGTTGGCTGGACCTGCTGACGATGCAGCTGACGCTACCCGGCCGGCAGATCTGCTGAGGTTCCCGACAGGTAGCGGAGCGGGCTACTTCGCGGCTTCGAGCGCCGCTACGGCTTTCTCCGGCGGCGGGTGATCGCCGGCGAAGCGGCTGAGGAAGCTGTACGGCGCATCGCCCGCTGCGGTGATCACGAAGACGCCACCGAGCTGCATGGCCGAGCCCTTCACGCCCGTCTGACGGAAGCCGTTTCGCCGCGCTTCGAACGCGCGTAGCACCGATCGGGGGTCGAAGAACATCGGGCGGCGCGCGCCCACAACTTTGTGGGAGGCGAGTGCCGGGTCCGTGAAGACGGGCGTCGTCATCTGATAGTCCTCGACGAACCACTGGGCCTGTTCTGGCGTGCCATTTCCGAGCACGACCAACTCGCCGCCGGCGGCGTGAATGCGTGGGACGTAGTCGCGCAACTGCGCGACCTGCTCCTTGCAGAAGATTCAGCCGAAGTGCCGGATCATCGCGAGGAGGACGGGCCGGCTTTCCCAAAGGGTACCGAGCCGCACCTTCGCGCCCGCTGTGTCGAGGACCTCGACGTCGCCAAGCTTCTGAACGGTCGTTCGTTCCATAGGGGCATGGTAAAGCGCCCGTGCCCTGTGCGGGATAGGCGTGCTGGCGCAGCCATGGCTTTCTGGTAAGGTGAGTAAGCAGATTCTCTGATGTTAGGGAGGCAATCGATGCCCGATTCCCCCGAAAGTTCGCCCCAACAGGCATCGTTCCCGCCTCCCCCGGCGGGCGGCCCGACGCCGCCTCCACCAGCGCCGCCATCGGCCGCGCCCGGTTCGGCGTGGTATTACGGGCCGTTTCCCCCGCCTGGCGCCCCCCGCGAGGGCTTTGGCGCCTCCCTGGGGAAGACGGCGGCCCGTGGCTGCATGTGGTCGCTCGCCTTCGGGGCCGGGTTGCTCGCTATCTTCGGCATCTTCGTGGGGATAATCGCGGCGCTCGTTGCGGCGCTGGACGATGGCGGCGATGACCGCGAATTCGTTTACGGGCGTGAACAGAGCGGCAACCGTCTGCTCTCTATTCGGATCGGCGGCGTCATCCTCGGCGAGGAGGACGAATATCCGGCGGGCATCTTCTCCGACCCCAACGTCACCTTCGGCTACGAGGTGAAGCAAAAGCTCATCGACGCCGCTCTCGATTCCACGGTCAGCGGCGTCGTCCTCGAGTTCCAGACTCCGGGCGGGACGATCTTCGGGTCCGAGGCGATCGCCGACGGTATCCGCGAATACCAGCGCCGGACGAAGCGGCCCGTCTACGCCTTCGTCGCCGGGCTCTCGGCCTCCGGTGGGATGTGGGCGATGGCGCCGGCCACCCGCATCCTCGCCGACCACGGCAGCCTCCTGGGCAGCATCGGCGTGCGCCTCGGCTCGATCGCCTACTACGACGGGCTCTATGCGACGGATGGTGGCCTGCTCGGTGGAGGCGTGACGACGAAGAACGGCATCACCGTCACGAGCATCACGGCGGGCCGCGGGAAAGACGTGGGTTCCCCGTTCCGGCCGCTGACGGAAGAGGAGGTCCGCGTCCTCCAGAAGGGCGTCGATAACTCTTATGCGGACTTCGTGACCCACGTTGCGACGAGCCGGAAGATCAGCGAGAGCGCGATTCGCGACCAGATGGGCGCGCTCGTGTTCGACAACGCAACGGCCCAAGCGTATGGCCTGATCGATGGGACGGCGAATCGCCAGGAGGCGTACACCGCCCTCGCGCGGGCCGCCGGGTTCCAGGATGACGACTGGCAGGTGGTCCGGGAGAAGGAGAACAACGGCGCGCTCGCCGGGCTGTTGAGCGAATCGGCCAGCGGCGCGCGGACGGCCTCCGCGAGCATCTGTTTCCCGCGGAACATGGTCCTGGCGTACTACGGCGACCCGGCCGCGCTCTGCCCGAACGGCCGGTGAGCACTCAGCCCGCCGTCATCTCCTCGAAGCCTTCGTCCCCCTCGGCCGTCCGGAGCTCGCGTTCACGGGCTTCATCTTCTTCCCGTTCCTCGCGTTCGGCGGCGGTTTCGCCGCCAAGCCTGCCGGAAACATCGACCTCGAAGGTGGCTTCGCGTGGGCTGCCAAGGACGCCGTAGTGGGCGCCACCGAGGTACTGCAGGGGGCTAAAGCGCCGCTCCTTGAGCAGCCACATCTGGGCGTAGGCCTCGTCCAGCGCCTGCACCTTTACGACCCGGCCGACGAAGAGGGTGTGGTCGCCGATCGGGATGACGTCCTGGAGCCCGCACTCGATCCATGCGAGGCAGCCCTCGATGAGCGGGGCCTCGACGTGGAGGCCGCGAAAGGGCTCCAGCCCGGCCGCCTCCAGCTTGTTCGTGTTCAGGCCAGTTTGGGTTCCGAGGAAGGCCGTCTGCTTCATCAGGGCGGGACCGGGGATGTTGATCACGAACTCTTCGCTGAAGCGGATCATATCGGCCGTGTGGCGGTGAGGGTGGATGACGCAGCCGACGAGTGGCGGCCCCATGGAGAGCGGCACCGTCCAGGCGACGGGCGCGGCGTTGGTCACCGCCCGCCAGGTCGTGGTGACGATGGCGACGGGGCCCGGATTGAGCAGCCGCCGGGCGTCGGTTGGGTCGCAGAGACGGCGAACCATGGAACCTCAATTCCCTGAAGGAGCGATCCGCCCGTTTGCCGCTCTCTCTGTCCCTCCGCGTCTCTGCGTCGAGAGCCGGGGGGAGGAACCGAAGTACGAGGCTGCTGAGCGCGCCCCGCTAGTTGTGCTTGCCGTTGCGGCTGGCTCGGCGCCAGCGGAGGAACTGCCAGTAGGCCAGAAGCTCGGGGAGATCCTCCGGGTGGCGTTCCAGCTCGGCGATCAGCTCGGCGATGTCGCTATCTTTGACGTAGAGCATGTCGCCGTCTTCGCCCAAGAAGTAATGCAGGGGACGGTTGAGGATCTTGGCGACATTCAAGAGCATGTCGATGCCGACGGAGCGCTGGCCTGCCTCGTAGAGGCTTATCGCGCTCTGCGTCGTGTTCAAGGCCTGCGCGAGCTGCCCCTGGCTCATGCTCGCATCCCGCCGGGCCGCGCGAATGCGCTGTCCGAGTCCCGCCGAGACTGGCGCCTTGCCGCCTTCCATCGTTGCCTTGGTCATCGCACTTCTCTCCGTTGGTTACGGGGAACGCCCCACCGCCACCATGTTTCCTATTGCGAAACACAGTACGAACCGCCTACCTTCCGGTCAATCGCCCGATGGCCCTGGCGGAAAGCCCGAATTCAGTACGACAGATCTGGGTCGACGACGTTGGCGAGGGGCTGCCCCGCGGCGTACCGCTGAAGGTTCTCGATGAAGATCGCGGCCGCGCGGTGGCCGTAGCCTTCCACCGCTCCGGAGATGTGCGGCGTCAGAATCACGTTCGCCCGGCTCCAGAGGGGATGCCCCGCCGGGAGCGGTTCGGGGTCGTGAACGTCGAGCGCCGCCGCGGCGATCGTCCCATCGTCGAGGGCGCGGAGGAGCGCCTCCTGGTCTATCACCGGTCCGCGGGCGACGTTCACGATGCTCGCGGTCGGTTTCATCATCGCGAGCTCGCGAGCACCGATAAGCCCGCGAGTTTCGTCCGTCAACGGCATGCAGAGGACCACGTAATCCGATTCGGCGAGCAGGCGTGGGAGCTGGTCGTGTCCCCACGTGCCGGGGTCCTCGCTCGTTGGACGGCGGCGCGTGCCGATGATTCGCATACCGAAGGCGGCGGCCCGCCGCGCGGTCTCCGTGCCGATTGCGCCCATGCCGACGATGCCGATCGTTTTTCCCGCCAACTCGCCGGTGAATCGGAAGTTCCATTGCTCCGCCGCCTGGTCGCGGACGGACGTGTGGAGGCCCTTGGCGAGCATCAGGATGACGCCCATGACGTACTCGGCGATCGCGGGCCCCGCCAGGCCGCTCACCTTCGTCACCGTGAATCCGGCGCCGAGGAGGCCGTCGTTCGCCATCCGATCGACGCCGGCGGTGGTGACCTGGAGCCAGCGCAGGCCGGGCAATGCGCGCACGATATCGGCGGGGACGTTGTTCGGGCCGAAGATGACCTCCGTCGGCGCCAGCTTTCGGGCGAGATCGTCCCTCTCTTCGGCCGAAAGCTCGGCTCCCTGGCGGAGCCAGGGCAACGGCACTTCGATCAGCTCGACGCGCGGATCGACGGCACGGATTTCGTCGAGGATGGCGTCGTCCAGGCGGAAGGTGACGGCGACGCGGATCGGATCTGCCATGGCGGTTCTCCTCGTCAGGGTCCAGCGGCTCGGGAGCGCGGCTCCGCGCATTCTCCCTTGGCTCCTGGCAATGTCATAGACGGCGTTCGCGTGTGGGTGTAACGGCCTGTCGCGCTACACTTCCGGGCATGAGCGAAGAGCACGACCTTGAGCTGCTGACTTCGGACGAAGAGGAGACGCGGGCTATCGGCGCCGCCCTCGGCCGGGTGCTCCGACGGGGCGATGTGCTGCTCCTCAGCGGCGACCTCGGGACGGGCAAGACCTGCCTCACGCAGGGCATTGGCCGGGGCCTGGAGTGCACCGGACCGGTGACGAGCCCCTCCTTCGTGCTCATGAACGAGTATCCGGGGCGCGAGATCCTTTTTCATGCCGACCTCTACCGCATTGAGGACATCGAAGAACTCGATGACCTCGGTCTCTGGGACTACGCGGAACGCGGCGTGCTCGTCGTCGAATGGCCGGAACGCGGCGCGGCACTTCTGCCGGGCGACGGCCTCATGATCGAGATGCGCTACGGCGATATCGACCGCCAGCGCAAGCTCCGCTTCCTTCCCCGTGGCCCGCGCGGCCGTGAACTGCTCGCCAGCGTCACGCCGGCGTGACGCTGATCCTGGCGATCGATACAGCGTCCTCGCGCATCGCCATGGTCCTCGGCGACGGCCTTGGCCTGCTCCGGACGGTCGTCATCGACGATGGCTACGGCCATACCCGCTTGCTCATCCCCGCTGTCCGCGATCTGACGGCCGGGGAGCGCCCGATCGGCGCCGTCGCCGCGGTTCGTGGGCCGGGGAGCTACGCAGGCATCCGCGTTGGCCTGGCGACGGCGGAGGGGCTTGGCCTGGCCCTCGGGGTCCCGATCATCGGCGTGGGAACGATGGAGGCCATCGCCGCCGCGTCGGGGTCGCTTTCGGGGCTAGCGATCCACCCGGTTGGCCGTGGTACGTTCGCCAGCCAACGGTTCGCCGAAGCGGCGCCGTACGGTTCGCTGGAGAGCGTCCGCGCCGAAGACCTTGGCGATGCTGGCGACCTCGCTGGTGAGGGCGCCGGGGCACTGGGCGGTATCGAAGTCGCGGCGATCGACCGTTGTCTCGCGGCCCTGGCGCTGGCGCGGTCCCGCCTGGAGAGCGGCTCGTACGGCTCCCGTGAGGCAATCTACCTTCGCGAGCCGGCGATTACGCGGCCTCGCGAAACACCCTGACACACACACACCCGCGCAACAACCGCGCGGCTGAAGGAGTTGGCCATGGAACGGACACTGGTGCTGGTGAAGCCAGACGCGATGCAGCGCGGCCTCGCCGGCGAGATCATCGCACGTTGGGAGCGCCGGGGGCTTCGCATCGCCGGCTTGAAGCTGATGGAGGTGACGGAGGCGATGGCCCGCGACCACTACAGCGAACATGACGGGAAGCCGTTTTTCGCTGGGCTTGTCGGCTTCATCAGCAGCGCGCCCGTCGTCGCCGCCGTCCTCGAAGGGCCGAACGCCATCCAGGCGGTCCGGGCCACAAACGGTGCGACCAACCCGATCGAAGCCGCGCCCGGCAGCATCCGCGCCGACTTTGGCGTGGATAAGGGGCGAAACCTCGTCCATGCCAGTGATAGCGCCGCGAGCGCCGAGCGCGAAATCGCTATCTTCTTCCACGCGCACGAAATCATCGACTGGAACCGGACGGTCGAGCCCTGGATCACCGAGTAGCGGTCAGCCCTTTTGCGTTGGGGGCGCCCGCTTCAGCTCCGAGAACGTATCGTGGGCTTCCGGCACGGCCGTTGCGAAATCCTTGCACACTTCGCGGCGAGGCAGGCCGTGCCATAATTGGCCGCGCAGAGGCAAAGGAGGCCACGATGGCCGGCAGACTTCAGGACAGGGTAGCGATCGTAACGGGAGGGGCGAGTGGTATCGGGCGGGCGACGGCCGTCCGCTTCGCCGAAGAGGGCGCCGACATCGTCGTCGCTGACCTCGACCCAGGCCGTGGCGCGGAGACCGTCGCCAGCGTACAGGCGCTCGGACGCCGGGCCGTCTT
>JANMTH010000363.1:0-3864 GCA_031390305.1 Thermoflexaceae bacterium | reverse complement strand
GGATCTTCGCCAATCGTCCTGGGTGCGTTGAGGCGACCGCGGCGCAGTATATGCGCCGACGTGTCTTCGACCTCGTCGTCGAGTTCGTACGTGGCCACCGATGCGTTAACAGACGCTTCCAGCACGTCTAAGACTTGCGTTGATATTCGTTGGCCGTGCCTGGCACACTGATACACCGGTACGCCCTCGAAAATGAAGTCCAGTTCGCCGAACGCCACCTGCAAGGTGGCGGTACGGCGCGGCGCACGAGAGTGCTGGCCGACCCCAGGAACTGCCTCCGGACATTCCACTTCCGGCGGTAGCTCCTCGGAGAGGCGCTCGAGCTGCTTTTTGAGCCCGCTCTCGTCTGCAGGCCATAGGGGCGGGATTGCCATGCTATCTCCTTCACTGGCCCGTCGGCCCCCAAATTCTACGCGGTGCCACCGATCCAGCCCATCAGGGAACCGCCAACCCCTACCGCCCCGGCACGAAGACTACCTTGCAGTCCGTTGGCTGCGAGAGCGCGGCGAACGCCGCCGGCAATTCGTCCAGCGTCACCGTCCGTGTCACCAGGGGTGAAGTGTCGATGCTGCCGTCGGCGAACGAGGCGAGCGCTTCGGCGTATTCGGGAGCGGTGTACCCGAGCACGAACTTCATCGTCAGCTGCTTGTTGATGCCGAGCAGCGGCGTGATCGTGTCCGGCTGCATGCAGACGCCGACGACCACGACCTTGCCCTTTATCTGCACGAGCTCCATCGCCTGTTGCAACGTCCCGGGCACGCCGACGCATTCGAAGACGACATCGGGCGCGGCCGTGATTGCGCCGCCGCCGTACGAGGCGCCGTCCTCGGCGGCCGGACCAGAGAGCTTCGCCGCGAGTTCGTCCACGAGGTCGACTTCGCCTGGGTTGAAGACGTCGTCGGCGCCCAGCTGCTTCGCCAGCGCCCGCCGCTCCGGCGAGTAGTCACTGACCGCCACGTAACGCGCGCCTTCCTTCTTCAGCCAGAGCAACGTCATCAGCCCGATCGGGCCAGCGCCCATCACCAACACGTTGTCGGTGGGCTTCAGCGCGGCCTCCCGCACGGCGTGCAGCCCGACCGCGCACGGCTCCGTCGTCGCCGCCATCGTGTCGCTGACGTGGTCTGCCACCTTTAGGAGGAGGGGCGCGGCCATGACGATGTACTCGCTGTACGCGCCCGGCGTCTCCGGGCTGTAGCCGATGCTGAGGTAGCCGCTCGGCGACTCCTTCGAAAGCAGGACCGGCATGCTCGTCACCCGCGTACCCGGCAGCCACTCCTCGACGCCCGGCCCGGCTTCCACGATCTCGGCGACGAATTCGTGGCCCATCACGATCCCCGTCGAGATATCGCGGCCGTACCAGGCGTTGCGGCGGCTGTTCTTCGCCGTCTCGATCATCTCATCCATGAAGCGGGCGGCGTGCAGGTCGCTGCCGCAGATGCCGCAGGCGAGGACCTTCGCGAGGACCTGCCCTGGGCCCGGCTTCGGGGCTGCTACGTCCTCGATCGTCAGCTGCTTGTTCCGGAGCACCATCGCGCGCATCGTCTCTCTCCTTCAGTGGTTCCTTCGTTGTGTGCGCACTATACGGCTTGAAGTTGAAGAGAGCCGGAGGCCCATCCTGGCGCTTGCCCACCCACGCCGCTCGCCGCACACTCTCGGGGATGAGGCGGCTGCTGCTGGCGACGGGTAACCCGGGCAAAGTTCGAGAGTTCCGCCGCCTCCTCGCGACCGTTCCGTTCGAAGTCGTCACCCCCGCCGACCTAGGCCTTTCGATCGATGTCGAGGAGACGGGCGCGAGCTACGCCGAGAACGCGACGCTGAAGGCATGCGCCTTCGCCGCGGCCGCTGGCTGTTTCGCGCTCGCCGACGATTCGGGCATCGAAGTCGATGCGCTTGATGGCCGGCCGGGCCTCTATTCGGCGCGGTACGGGGGCCCCGGCCTCGACGACGCCGGCCGGACGGCGCTGCTCCTCGATGAGATGCGGGCCGTTCCAGACGGTGTGCGTACGGCGCGCTACCAGGCGGTCGTCGCCGTGGCGTCTGGCGAAGGGGCAGTCGCCCTCTTCCTCGGCGGCTGCGAAGGCGAGATCGGCCGGGAGCCGCGAGGCAGCGGCGGCTTCGGTTATGACCCCATCTTCGTGGTAGGGGACGGGCGCGCCGCGGCCGAGCTTGGCGACACGGAGAAGGACGCCATCTCCCACCGCGGCAAGGCCGTCCGAGCGGCCGCGGAGTATCTCCGAGGTCTGGCCGAATGAGAGAGCGACGGGCAGCCATCCGGGTACTCCTCGCGCTGGCCGCGGCGCTGGCGGTGGCGTTGGGGGGATGTGGTGGCGGAGCGACGCTGGCGGACCCACCGCCTTGCGCGACGCCGACACCTTCGCCCACGCCGCGCGGGGCCGATACTCCGAATCGCCAGCTCACGCGCTACGCGAACGCCGTCGCCGCCGCCAACGGACAGCTGGACACCTACCTGGCCGACTTCCGCGCTCGCTGGCCGGAGAACCGGAACTACCGGGACAGCCAATTCCGCGACGATTTCGTGCTCTTCGCCGGGCAGGCGGCATGCGCCGCGACGGCGTTGCAAGGCCTTTCGCCGCCGGCCAGCGCGGCGGCCGCGGTGCTCGAACGCGACCGCGCCCTCGACGCGGCCCTGGGCGAATACCTGGCCGCCCTTGAAGAGGGCCGGGACGCCGTCCAGAAGCGGAACACGTCCAGGTATCGGGAGTGGGCGGGCACGATGGACGCCGTGAGCCTGAAGATCGATGAGGCGATGAACCCACCCGGCCAGTGAGGGCGAGACGTCCTGGAGGGCGGACCGCGGCCCTCCTGGGACGTCCACACGCGTCGCGCTGATTGTCCGTCGTAGAATGGCGAGTGGGCGACGGCGCGCTTTCTGAGGTCGATAGCGCCATTACTCCCGCCAATGAGCTAAGGAGATTCCGATGGCCGTGATCAGCCGGACCGCCCGCAACCCCCTCCGCCTCGCCCTCTGGTGCGATGTCCTCTTCGAAGCCGTTGTTGGCATCGGCCTGTTTGCCCTCGGCGACCGCGTGTCGAGTTGGCTGGCCATTAGCGGGGCGGCCAGGGTGAGCATCGGGCTCGTCTTCCTCGCCGCCGCCGTTGGACTGCTCCCCCTCGCACTCGCGCCACACGGCCGGGCCGTGCGCATTCTCGCCGTCGGCAACATGGCGGCAGGCCTCGCGGGCTGGGTCGCACTGATCGCCGCCTGGGGCGCGCTCGAACCTTCGGGCCGCTGGCTCCTCGGGGCGGCGAGCGACGCCGCCATCCTGATCGGCCTCGCCGAGTACCTCGCCCTTCGGCGCCAACGCGTCTGAGGCAGCGGCGGAGTGGCGGCGCGAACCAGGCGCCCTTCGACGTTCCGCCTTTCGCCCTACCTGCCCGCGAGACACTTCCACGGCGGCCCGCGGCCCTGTACCGTTCGCCGCAGATCCATCAGGAGCAGACCACATGAAGATCGGTACAGGGTTCGGCGGCGGCTGGCTGACGGGCGTCTCGGAATCGGCGCAGCGGGCGGAAGAGCTTGGCTACGATGTCTGTAGCACAGCCGAGACGTCCCACGATTCGATGCTGACGGCCGTTCTCGGCGCCCAGGCGACGAGCCGGATCGAGATCCAGACGAGCGTGACCATCGCCTTCCCACGCAGCCCCACGATCCTCGCCTATGAGGCCTGGGACATCCAGCACCTGAGCAAGGGGCGCTTCTCGCTCGGCCTGGGGAGCCAGGTGAAGGGCCACAACATCAACCGCTTCAGCACGGAATGGGGCCCGGCCGCACCGCGCATGAAGGAGTACATCCAGATGCTGAAGGCGGTCTGGCAGTCGTTCCAGACCGGCGAGAAGCCAAGT
>JANMTH010000355.1:0-1832 GCA_031390305.1 Thermoflexaceae bacterium | reverse complement strand
CGACCGCTTCGCCATCGACCCGGCGGTCATGTCCTCGCTTCTCAGCATCGCTCTGAGCCGCGGCGGAGACTTCGCCGAGCTCTTCTTCGAACACCGGCTGAACAGCGCAATCGCCTGGGAAGACCAGAAGGTGAAGTCCGCATCGCGCAACACCACCCAGGGCGTCGGCATTCGCGTCGTCAAGGGCGACGCCATCGGCTACGCCTACACGGAGTCGCTCGACCTCGCGGCGATGCGCAAGGCTGCCGAAACAGCCTCCCGCATCGGGCGGGCGGACGAGCGGCCCGTTCCGGTCGATGCCACCCCGTCCCTCGCCGGCCTGAGCTACTACGACGCTACCGATCCTCTCTCCGGCCGGCCCGCGGCGGAAAAGGTCGCGATCCTTGAGCGCGCCGACCGCGCCGCTCGCGGCTACCACCCCAGCGTAGCCCGCGTCGATTGCGCTCTCTACGACGAACTCAAGCACGTCCTCGTCGCCCGTAGCGACGGCCGCGTCGTCGGCGACCTCCAGCCCCTCATCCGCCTCAACGTCTCCGTCCTCTCGGACAAGGATGGCGCCCGCAGAACCGCGGGCACCGGCGGCGGCGGACGGCTCGGGATCGAGTACTTCGAGCAGGTCACGCCCGAAGACGCCGCTAGGGACGCCGCCCGCCAGGCCGTCCTCCAGCACGACGCCATCGAGGCCCCCGCCGGCACCCTCCCCGTCGTCCTCGCCGCCGGCGATAGCGGCGTCCTCCTCCACGAAGCCGTCGGGCACGGGCTCGAGGCCGATTTCAACCGCAAGGGCACCAGCAACTACTCCGGACGCGTCGGCCAGTCCGTCGCCAGCCCGCTCGTCACCGTCGTCGATGACGGCACGATCGCCGATTCCCGCGGCTCCCTGAACGTCGATGACGAAGGCAACCCAACGCGCAGCAACACCCTGATCGAAGGCGGCGTCCTGCGCGGCTACCTCCAGGACGAGATCTCCGCCCGCCACTTCGGCGTCGCGCCCTCCGGTTCCGGTCGCCGCCAGACCTTCAAGCACTACATCATGCCGCGGATGACCAACACCTTCATGCTCCCCGGCCAGGATGCGCCCGAGGACATCATCCGCCGGGTCGATCGCGGCATCTACTGCGTCTCCTACAGCGGGGGCCAGGTGAACATCTCCAACGGCGACTTCGTTTTCTCCGTCACCGAGGCCTACATGATCGAAAACGGCCGCATCACCTCGCCTGTTCGCAACGCCACCCTCATCGGCAACGGCCCCGACGTGATGACCAAGGTCACCGCCGTCAGCCACGACTACAAGCTCTCCGATGGGCGCTGGATGTGCGGCAAAGACGGCCAGTCCGTACCCGTCGGCGTCGGCATGCCCACCATCCTCGTCTCCGGGATCACCGTCGGGGGCACGAAGGTTGACTAGCCCCGAAACGAACCTCGACGTCGTCCGCCGCACCGTCCAGCTCGCGCTCCAGGCCGGCGCCGAGCAGTGCGACGCCTACCTCGTCGCCTACGACGAGACGGAGGTCGCCGTCCGTCTCGGGGAACTCGAGAAGGTTATCGAAGCCGGCTCACGTGCGCTCGGTCTGCGCGTCATAACGCAGGGCCGGACCGCCGTCTGCTCCACCACCGATTTCAGCGGCGACTCCCTCCAGCGCCTCGCCACCGAGACCGTCGAACTCGCCCGCATCTCCGCCGCCGATGAGTTCGCCGGCCTCCCCGATCCCGCCACCCTCGCCGTTGGCCGGGGAGACGGCCTGAACCTCTACGACGAAGCCCTGGAATCGTTGACCACCGAGCAGAAGGTCCGCATGGCGACGGACTGCGAAGGCGCCGCCCGTGCCTTC
>JANMTH010000348.1:0-9009 GCA_031390305.1 Thermoflexaceae bacterium | reverse complement strand
CGGTTCCATTCGGTCCCTGCGTTGCCTACGATTCCCCGTTACTCCTGACCGCGGGCCGGGCGGCGGCGCTTTCGCTGCCCTGTCCGCCCCCCGGCCGAATCGTTGAATCGCACCTCGTTCACAGGAGGCCGTGACCACACCGAGGCGGGACGCGCCTCACTTTGCCCATCGGCACCAGTCGGCGCACCCTAGTGAGCTGATGCGCCGACGACGCCTTTTGGCTTTGCTTCCGATAACCTTCCTGGCCGTCGTGCGTTGCGGGGGCGGTGGCGAACAGGCCGTGGTGAAGGTTTCCACGAAACCGACCCTGGAACCGGAAACGGGACCGAATGGGGTCTCCACGGCGACCGAGGTGCCGCCGCCGGAGGTGCTGACCTCGACCGGCGAGACGGTCCAGGGCGGGACAGTACGCGTCTCCGTCGTCGGCCAGGTAAAAGAGGGAACGGTGACGCTCTACGGGCGCACGCTGCGGCTGAACCAGGGGCTCCAGAGCATCTACGCCTTCGTCGGCATCGCACCCGAGGACCCGGCGGGCGTCCAGGAGCTGCGGATCGACTTCACGCTCTCTAGCGGATCACGCGGTTCGCTGACTGTACCGATCACCGTCCGGGAGACCGAGTGGACGGTGGACTCGATCACGGTCGGGGCGAACCTCGCCGCTCTCCTAGACCCGCGCACGCAGGCGGACGAACTGCAGACGCTGACGGCGTTGTACAGGAACGGCAGCGCCGAGAAGTACTGGGCCGACGGCTGGATGATGCCGACCGGCGGGGCGATCACTACACGCTTCGGCGAGCAGCGCTCGTATAACGGTTCGGAGGTGGCCGGCCACCACTCGGGGACGGACCTGGGGGCGCCGGCGGGCACGCCTGTTGGCGTCACGAACAACGGCAAAGTGGTGCTTTCCCGTCAGCTCCGCCTGCGCGGAAACATGGTCGTGGTCGATCACGGAGGCGGCGTGTTCTCTGGCTACGCGCACATGGCCTCGCTCGCGGTGGCGGAGGGCGAGCGGGTGAGCGCCGGCGACACGGTCGGGTTTGTGGGGAGCACGGGCCTTTCCACCGGGGCCCACCTGCACTGGGAGATGGCGGCCGGGGGCGTCCTCGTCGATGGGGTGCGATTCACGGACGGAACGAACGGATTCTGAGACTCCCGGCGCCGGCAGGCCCGCGCACGCGAATTCCGCTCGTAACAGCGGCGTGCGAGAATGGCGCTGTTCGATGACCGTCCAACCGTCACAGACTCCGAACGGGCCAGAGCGCACGGCCCCCGCCCGCGCCGGGCTCGGCCCGGCGATGGACGACCGCACGTTCTTGTTCACGGATATCGAGGGGAGCGTACGCCAGTGGGAGACGGCCCCGGAGCGGATGTCTTCGTCGCTCGAACTCCACGACCGCCTGATCACGGAGGTGATCGAATCGGAAGGCGGAACCGTGTTCAAGAACCTCGGTGACGGCCTCTGCGGCGTCTTCGGTAGTGCGTTCGCGGCGCTACGGGCGGCGGCGGCCATCCAGTCCCGGTTGCAGGCGGAAGAGGCCCTGGCGAACCAGCTCCGGGTACGGGTGGCCGTTCATACGGGCCCTTCGCTGGTCCGCAATGGGGACTACTTCGGACCCGCCTTGAGCGTCGTCGCACGGCTAATCGGAAGTGGGCATGGCGGCCAGGCACTGACCACGGACTCGTGCCTGCGGGCGGCGGCCGCTCCGGCGACCGAACCACCGCCGACGGTAGACCTCGGGGAGCATCGCTTCCGCGATGTCTCATCCCCCGTCCGTGTGTACCAGCTGGTCGTTACGGGGGGGCCCCGGTCGTTTCCGCCGTTGCGCAGCCAGGCAACGCTCGATGGCAACGTCCCCACCCAGGTCCGGCAGCTCATCGGCCGCGAACGCGAACTCGCTGAACTGACGCAGGCGGTGCGGACGAGCAGGCTGACGACGGTGGTTGGCTTCGGGGGAATGGGCAAGACGCGAATCGCCCTTGAAGCGGCGGCCGACCTCGGCGGCGCCTACCGGGACGGCGTCTGGCTCTCCGAACTCGCGGCGATCACCCGGCCAGAGGCGCTCGCGCCGGCGGTGGGGGCGCTCTTCGGCCAGGCGACACCGGATACCGGGTTGACGACGGTAGCCAGCGTGGTCGGGGCGCTGAAGTCACGAGAGGCGCTCCTCGTTCTCGACAACTGCGAGCACCTGGTCGCGGAAGTGGCGGCGTTCGCGGAGGCCGTCCTTCAGGGATGCCCCCGGATCACGCTGCTCTGCACGAGCAGGGAGCCGCTTAACATCGACGGCGAGCGGGTCCTTCGGCTCGGCCCCCTCGAAGCGGCACCGTCGATGGAGCTCTTCCTCGAACGCGTGCGGACGGCCGACCCTTCGTTCACGTTCCGGCCGGAGGACGAGGCGATCGGCGGCGAGGTCTGCGAACAGCTGGAGGGGCTGCCGCTCGCCCTGGAGCTGGCGGCGGCGCGGGTGCGAACGCTCGGCCTGCATGAGGTGCACGCGCGCCTCGCTGACCGCCTCCGGTTGCTGGAGGGCGGGTCGCGTTCACGGCCCGAGCGGCACAAGGCGCTGCGAAAGACGATCGACTGGTCGTACGCGCTCCTCGAACGGGAAGAGCAGGCGGTCTTCCAGCAACTGAGCGTGTTCGCGGGGAGCTTCACCCTGGAAACCGCCGGGGCGGTAGTCCCCGATCAAAGAATGGGACTGCTTCGGATCATCCCGGCGCTGATCGACAAATCGCTGCTGAATGCCGACATCGGTGATCCCGTGGCCCGGTACACCATGCTCGAATCCCTTCGGGAGTACGCACGCGAGCTGCTGGAGGAGAGCGGCGGAATGGAGGGAACGCGGCTGCGGTTCGTTGCCTACTACGCCGGCTTCGCGGAGAAGACGCAGGCCATCCTGCGGGGCGCGGGAGAAGAGCGGGCCGTGCTGATGGTCGACCGCGAATTCGACAACCTGCGCGAGGCGTTCGATGGGGCGTTCGGGGCGGGCGACACCGCGCAGGCCCTGCGGATGGCGACGGCGACGCTCGAGTACAGCATCTGGCGGATGCGGTACGAGTGCGGGACGTGGGCGGAACGGGCGATCGAAATGCCAGGGGCGGCTGAGCACGAGGGCTACGTGTACGCCTGCGCGATGGCCGCAATCTATGCCAGCCAGCGGGGCGAGACGGCGAACGCGGCCGGGCTCTTGCAGCGGGCCTCGGCGGTGCCGGGGTGGGCGGAGGCGGAGGGGTCGTGGCTGGTGCTCTTCAGCCTCGGGCTCATCTCCGCGATCACGGGGAACGGCGAGCTGGCGGCGCGTTACTCTACGGAGATGGTGCGGCACGCGCGCCAGGAAGGGGAGCCGGCGCCCCTGGCGCTGGCCCTGGCGCAGTGCGCGATCACGATGGCGAACGTCGGCGATGCGGTGGCCTGGCTGCCCCAGACGGAGGAGGCGATCGAGATCGCCCGGCGCCTCCAGAATCCGACGCTGCTCGCCTGGTCGACCTGGAGCAAAGCGACGGCCCTAAAGGAGAGCGATCCGGCGGAAGCGCTGCGGCTTTCGGAAGAGGCGGCGCACCATTGCGCCGCCGTCCGGAACCGTTACATTCTCGGGGCGATCCAGACGACGCAGGCGTTCCTCCGCGCGCGCGACGGGGCGGCGCCCGAAGCCTTCGATTCGATCCGGGGGATGCTGACCTTCTGGCAGGCGCACGGCGACTGGGGACAGCTCTGGCCGGCCCTCCGCCAGGCGACGATCGTCTTTGGGCAGTTCGAACAGTCGGAGGCGGTGGCTATCTTCCTGGGGGCCGTGGCGGCATCGCCCTGGGCGGCCGGACGGACGCCAGCGGACGCGGAACGCCTGAGCCGCGCCCGCCTCGCCGTCGAGGCGGCCATCGGCGCGGACTCCTACCGGAAGGCCGCCGAACACGGGGCGGCGATGCACCCGGACGAGGTGCTCGCGCTCGCGCTGACGACGATCGACCGCCTGAAGGCTGGCCAGCGCCAAGGCGGATAGCGGCTCTTCGCGGCGCCGCCCCGGATGGAGTAGATTGCGGGGAGTTGAGTGAGCGCCGGATGGAGGAGCATCGATGAAACCTGGAACCGCGGAAGCGCTGGTGATGACGCCGGAGATGGCTCTCGACCCCTACGCCGTGTACCGGGAACTCCGCGAGCGGACGCCGTTCGCCATCGCGCGGGAGCGCCGCGGGCCCGATGGCGCCTCCGAAGAGACGCTCTTCTGGCCGCTGATGCGCTACGCCGATGTCTATGCCGCGCTCAAAGACCACGAGACGTTCTCATCGACCAATCATGGCGGTGGCGGCCCGCCGCTCGTCCTCATCACCGATGATCCACCGCGCCATACGCGTTTCCGGAAGCTGGTGAGCCGGACGTTCACGCCGCGGCGAATCGCTGAGGTGGAGCCGTGGATCAAAGAGACCTCGGACCGGCTCTTCGACGCGCTGCCGGCGGGCGAGTTCGATTTCGTGCCCGCCTATACGGTGCCCCTGCCCGTGCAGGTGATCTCGCGCATTCTGGGCATCCCGGGCGACGACTATCAGCGGTTCAAGCGCTGGACCGATTCGCTGCTCGCCTTCGTCGATACGGAAAGCGACGCGGCCGCCAAGCTGGGCGACATGCGGGAGATGGCCGAGTACTTCGGGCGGATGGCCATCGAGCGCCGCGAACAGGGCGCAGAGGACCTGATCACGACGATCGTCCAGACCGAAACGGAGGATGGGCGGCTCTCGGACGGGGAGGCCGTTGGCTTCTGCATCCTCTTGCTTGTGGCTGGCAACGAGACGACGACGAACCTGATGGGGAACATGGTGAACCACCTGGCCCACGATCCCGGCCTGTTCGCGCGGGTGAAGGCCGATCGGACGCTCGTCGAACCGTTCATCGAGGAGATGGTGCGGTACGAGAGCCCGGTCCAGGTGCTCTTTCGGCACACGGTGAAGGAGGCACACCTGCCTTCTGGCGGCGTCATCCCGGCCGGCCAGAGTGTCGGCGTCTTCTTCGGGGCGGCGAACCGGGACCCCGACGGCTGGCCGGAACCGGACACCTTCCGGCTCGACCGAAACCTGAAGGACCACGTGGGATTCGGACACGGCATCCACTACTGCCTGGGATCGCCGCTGGCGAGGGCGGAGGCCCGGATCACCCTGGAGAACCTGCTCGACCGGTATGCGGCGATCGAACCGGGAGCCGCACCGGCGATACGGCAAACGAACGCACCGATCGTGTACGGCTTCCGCCAACTGCCTGTTGTCCTGAGACGGTAGCGGGCTGCCGGTGCATGTCAGGCGCCGGTAGCGCTCAGGCAGGGCGGGCTCCGTCCCGCTCCCGAACCTGTGTCCCGACGGATCACGCCGGGGTGCTTAGGCGATCACGCGGGAGGTGATCTCCGCCACACGTCTGCCCTGGAAATGGGCCGCGGCGAGAGAGATCTCGCCCGGTGCGGCGCTGCCAACATGAGAGGCGCCGTACGGATTCCCGGCTTTGAACTGGATCGGGTCCGCATAGCCTGGCGGGACGATGATCGCGCCCCAGCTGTAGAAGGTGTTGTAGAGGGCGAGGAGCGTCGATTCCAGGCCGCCGTGAGCGGTTGAGGCGCTGGTGAAGCCGGAGACGACCTTATTCGTCAGCTTGCCCTGGCTCCAAAGACCGCCGGTCTGATCGAGGAAGTGTTTGAGCGAGCCGGTGATGTTTCCGAAGCGCGTGGGCGAGCCGAAGATGAAGGCGTCGGCCCATTCCAGATCGGCCAGTTCGGCCTCCGCGATGTCGGCCGTGGCCTCGCGGTGGGCGGCCCACTTCGCGTTTTGGGCGATGGCCTCGGGGGAGTTTATCTCACGTACCTTCCGCAGGCGGACCTCCGCCCCGGCCTCGGTGGCGCCTTCGGCTACAGCCTGGGCGAGGGCGAAGACGTTCCCCGTGGCGCTGGAATAGATGACGGCTACTCTGGTCACATGGCCTCCCGGACGGCGCGGCTTGCGCGGCCGCTTCGGCAACGGCATTGTTGCGCGCGACCGGCCCGGCCGTCACCTGAGAGGAGTCAGCCCGATGACCCAGTTCACGATCCCCGAGGGCGCGGGCGACCAGATCCTCGCCTACATCCGCCAGAAGTCCCGCGATTGGACGCTCGCCCAGATGGTCGAGCGGGTCGCTGGTGGGCTGCGCGACCTTGAGGCGGCGGCGCGTGATGTGCCCGAGGCGTTTCTCGACCTTCGGCCAGCGGGCGAGGAGTGGACGCCGCGTTTCTGTCTCCAGCATGTGGCCGCTATCAACATGAGCACGGCGGCGCGCGCGGCTTCGGTGGCGGCGACCGGCCGCCAGCCGCGGGAAGAGCCGCCGCCCGCGCCTGAAGGCCGGGAGGAAGCTCTGGCGCTGCAACGCGAGGTGTTGGAGCGTTGTTTCGGCGAGGTCGCCGCCGCGCCAGAGGGTGCCCACCTCGACGAGACATGGCTGCACCCGCTGCTCGGGGAGCTGAGCTGGCGGGAATGGTTGCTCACCCTGCGCGTGCACTGCCTGGCGCACGCCGGCCAACTGGCGGCGATGACGGCGGCGTTGCGGGAGGAGGGGCACGAGGAGGGCTGATGCGGGCCGACGGAATCATCGAGCGCCAGGCTGACCTAGCACTCTATGGACGAGAGTGCTAACATCCGCCTTGCTAATTCCCTAGCTCATACGGAGGATCATCACTATGGCCGCGAAAGCAGCCCCCGCCACCAAGGCCAAGACCAAGCTCGTTCCCCTCGCCGACCGCGTCGTCATCACGCCGCTCAAGCAGGAAGAGATGACCGCAAGCGGTCTCGTCATTCCGGACACCGTGAAGGAGAAGCCCCAGCAGGGCGAAGTCATCGCCGTCGGCCCCGGCCGCCTGGATGACAACGGCAAGCGCGTCCCGATCGACGTTACCGCCGGCGACCGGATCCTGTACGCCAAGTACACGGGCACGGAGATCAAGCTCGATGGGGACGATTACATCGTTCTCAACGACAAGGACATCCTCGCCAAGCTCGTCGTCTAGAAGGGGCGAGGTCCGAGCGCCGAGGTCCGAGTAAGGGCAATCGCCCCGTCTCGGCCTCCGCGCTTCGTCACCGCTCCCTTCACTCATCCGGCTGTGAGAGCGGCGGCCAGGTCCGAATCGGTTATTCCGCCTCGGCCCTCGGCCCTCGGCTCTCGGCCCTCTCCCTGGAGGAATTCATGGTTGCGAAGCAACTGTTGTTCGACGAGTCGGCACGCCGGCGACTGCGCGATGGCGTGGACGCCCTGGCCGATGCCGTCAAGGTGACGCTCGGGCCGCGCGGCCGCAACGTCGTCATCGATAAGAAATACGGCGCCCCGACGATCACGAAGGACGGCGTCACCGTCGCCCGCGAGATCGAACTCGAAGACCCGTTCGAGAACATGGGCGCCCAGCTTGCCAAGCAGGTGGCCACGCGAACGAACGACGTGGCCGGCGACGGCACGACGACGGCCACGGTCCTCGCCCAGGCGCTCGTGCGCGGGGGCATGAAGATCGTGACCAGCGGGGCCAACCCGATGGCCGTGAAGCGCGGCATCGACAAGGCGATGGTCGCCGCCGTGGCGGACCTCCGCGCCCAGGCCCGGCCCGTCCTCACGAAGGAGCAGATCGCTCACGTTGCCTCGATTTCTGGCAACGACAAGGAGATCGGCGACCTCATCGCGGATGTGATGGAGAAGGTCGGCAAGGACGGCGTCATCACCGTCGAAGAGTCTCGCGGCGTAAAGTTCGAGACGGAATTCGTCGATGGCCTCCAGCTCGACCGGGGCTACTGCTCACCCTACTTCGTGACGAACACGGACCGCATGGAAGCGGTCATCGAAAATCCGTACATCATCATCACGGATAAGAAGGTCACGTCCGTCCAGGAGATTCTTCCCCTTCTGGAGAAGGCGCTCCAGGTCTCCAAGGACATCGTCATCGTCTGCGACGATATCGATGGTGAGGCCCTGGCGACGCTGGTGGTGAACAAGCTTCGCGGCACGATCAACATCCTGGCGGTGAAGGCCCCAAGCTTCGGCGACCGCCGCAAGGCGATGCTCGAAGACATCGCGATGCTCACCGGTGGCACGCTGATCACCGAGGACATCGGCCTCAAGCTCGATACGGCGACGGTTGCCGACCTCGGCCGCGCGCGCCGCATCGTCTCGAGCAAGGACGACACGACGATCATCGAAGGCCATGGCACCGATGAGGCGATCCAGGCCCGGATCAAGCAGATCAAGGCTCAGATCGACGATGCGACGAGCGACTTCGACCGCGAGAAGCTCCAGGAGCGGCTCGCCAAGCTGGCCGGCGGCGTCGCCGTCATCAAGGTTGGCGCGGCGACGGAAGTCGAGCTCAAGGAGAAGAAGGCCCGCGTCGAGGACGCCCTCAGCGCCACGCGCGCGGCCGTCGATGAAGGCATCGTGCCGGGTGGCGGCGTCGCCTTCATCCGCGCCCAGAAGGCCCTCCAGAAGCTGCTCAAGGAGACGAAGGACGAGGACGAGAAGACGGGCATCCGGCTGCTCTCCGAAGCGCTTGAAGCTCCGACGAACATCATTGCCGAGAACGCCGGCCTCGAAGGCGCGGTGGTCGTGAACCGCGTCCGCGCGCTCACGAACCCGAACCACGGCTGGGACGCGGACCTGGACCGCTGGGGCGACATGTTCGAACTGGGCATCGTCGATCCGGTGAAAGTCAGCCGTTCGGCGCTGGAGAACGCCTGTAGCATCAGCGCGCTCGTCCTGACGACGGAGACGCTGGTGGCGGAGATTCCGCAGCCGCCGATGATGGCGCCGCCGCCGCCCGAAGACTACTAGGTAGCTGGTAGCGATTAGCTGCTAGCTGCTAGTCAGGAGAGGCCCCGCGCGAGCGGGGCCTCTCCTGTGTGTCCGGCGCTTGGCGCGCTCAGCCGCCGGGGATGGTGGCGCCGGGGTGGGCGTCGTATTCCGGCAGGTAGGGCTTGATATCGAGGACGGGTGTGCCGTCGATCGCGTCGAGGCCACGCACGCGGAGAGCGCCG
>JANMTH010000321.1:0-2047 GCA_031390305.1 Thermoflexaceae bacterium | reverse complement strand
GGCCCTGAACCTCTCCGTCCTCTGGAAGACTCCCGTCGTCTTCTTCTGCGAGAACAATCTCTACGGCATGGGCGTGCCCTTCGCCGAATCGCTCTCGACGTCGATCCCGAAGCTCGCGGCCGCCTACAACATGCCCGCCGTCAGCATCAACGGCATGGACGTCCTCGATGTCTACAGCGCCGCTCAGAAGGCCGTCGAACACTGCCGGAGCGGCAACGGGCCGTACTTCATCGAAGCGATGACCTACCGCTACCGCGGCCACTCGATGGCCGACCCGGAGCTCTACCGTCTGAAGGAAGAGATCGAACAGGCCCGCCGCCAGGACTGCATCGAACGGCTCCACAAGCAGATGACCGAGGCCGGGATGATCGACGATAGCGGATTCGCCGAAATCGAACGGCGGGTGGAATCGGAAGTCGACGCGGCAGTCGCATTCGCCGAAGCCAGCCCGGAACCACGGCTCGATAGCCTGTTCGACCGACTGACAAAGGAGCCCACCATTGGCTGAACTCCGTATGCGCGACGCCCTTCGAGAGGCGCTCCGCGAAGAGATGATCCGGAACCCACAGGTCTTCCTCCTCGGCGAAGACATCGGCAAGTATGGCGGCTCCTATGCCGTCACCAAAGGCCTCCTCGATGAATTCGGCGAAGAGCGCGTGCGCGACACGCCGATCGCCGAATCCGGGATCGTCGGCGCCGGCATCGGCGCGGCCATGGCCGGCATGCATCCGATGGTCGAACTGATGACGATCAACTTCAGCTTCCTCGCCCTCGACCAGATCGTAAACAGCGCGGCGAAGCTCTACTACATGTCGAACGGGCAGATCAGCGTCCCACTCGTCATCCGCATGGCGAGCGGCGGCGGCAGCCAGTTGGCGGCCACCCACAGCCACAGCCTGGAAGGGCTGTACGCCCACTTTCCCGGCCTCAAAGTCGTCTGCCCTTCGAACTCCGCGGACGCCAAGGGGCTGCTCAAGCAGGCCTTCCGCGATGAGAATACCGTCATCTTCATCGAGCACACCGCCCTGTACGGCCAGAAGGGCGAAGTCCCAGACGACCCCGACTTCCTCATCGAGTTCGGGAAAGCCAACGTCATGCGCGAGGGCACGGATGTCACGCTTGTCGGCTACAGCGGCAGCGTCTGGCAAGCATACCGCGCCGCCGAAATGCTCCAGACGCAGGAGAAGATCAGCGCCGAAGTCATCGATCTGCGGACCCTTCGCCCTCTCGACATCGATACCGTGATCGCATCCGTGAAGAAGACGAACCGTGCCGTGATCGTTGAAGACGACTGGAAGTTCGGCGGCTTCGCCGGCGAACTCAGCGCCCAGATTATGGAGCGCGCATTCGACTGGCTGGATGCGCCGGTGGCCCGCGTCTGCGGCAAAGACGTGCCCATGCCCTACAATCGAAACCTCGAATACAGCGCGTTGCCATCGGAAGAAGACGTCGTCGAAGCCGTCCTGGCGATGCTCTAATCCGGCCGCCCGCAACCACAAGACGAGAACGGAGAACCAACCGCCGTGGCAACTGATGTGATCATGCCCCAGATGGGCGCGGACATGACCGAAGGCACCCTGGTCCGCTGGCTAAAGCAGCTCGGCGAACAGGTGAACCGCGGCGACATCCTCGCGGAGATCGAAACCGACAAGGCCACCGTCGAACTGGAAGCGTTCGAATCCGGCATCCTCCGCAAGCTCGTCGTCCAGGAAGGCGAAACCGTCCCCGTCGGCCAGGTCATCGCCGTGCTTGGGAGCGCCGACGAAGCGGTCGAAGCGGAGACCGGCGCAGAGCGCCGTCCCCTCGCCCAGCCAGCTGAGCGCCGTATCGATGAAGCGGCGGCCAGCACGGCGGCACCACGGCCGGCGGCCGAGCCAGCGGGCGATACCCGCGTCCGGATCTCGCCCGTCGCCCGGCGCATCGCCGAGGAGGCCGGCATCGACCCCGCGAGCATTTCCGGCAGCGGGCCCGATGGCCGCGTCCTTCGGCGTGATATCGATGCCGCCGTTCGCGGCCAATCGGCGCCGGCCGCCGGCCAGGAAGCGCC